>JBOGLY010000040.1:0-11382 GCA_050746425.1 Acidobacteriaceae bacterium | reverse complement strand
TCACTCCGCCGAACGTGACAAGCGGTAGATACAACACGCCGCCATTCGTATCTGTCTTCTTTTTTGATCGGGATGCGGGCTTGGCGCTCGCCAGCAACTATTTGAAGGGCGGCGATTTCGGTTGGTTTGATCTGTACTCGACCTCCAACGGCGGACAGAGTTGGGCAAAAACGCACATCACTGTATCGGAGAGTGATCCAGAGCGCCCTTTTACCGGTGGTTCGATGTCGTTCGCCGATCCCCAGCACGGTTGGTTGAACATGCAGATCATGAGCGGTTCCGCGTTCAATTTCGGCCAGTTGTTCAGCACCTCCGACGGAGGACAAACCTGGAATCCCGTTAAAGGCGACCCTGGTGTTGGCGACGAGATTCGGCTGGTTACTGCGGAAGATGGCTGGTTTGCGGGTGGTCCCTGAGACAGCATGTACAGCACGCACGATGAGGGAAATACCTTTCAGAAGGTGGATTTGACCGCGCAGACAGAGTTAGGTTCTGTCAACAATCCGACGTACGATTTACCCATATTCGAGGATAGCCATCACGGCTTCGAGAGAGTGACGTATTCCGGCGGCAATGGTTCGAAATCGGTTGCGGTGCTGTTTGTTACGACGGACAGCGGTAGGACATGGAAGGTAGACGCGATCTTGTCGAACCTCCCTGAAAGTTCGATGGGACAAACCGTTGTTTCCACCGTGGCGGACAATACATGGATCATCCCATTTACGCCGCGGGGCGCGCAGCCGAAGCTCCTGCAATTGAATCCGTACGACAAGGCGGCGGCTGCCGGGGACCTCAGTTCCGGATATTTCGGCGGTCACAGGATCACTTTCGCAACTCCAACAGAAGGGTGGCTTACCTCCAATCGTCGCCTGCTTTCCACGACCGACGGCGGAGCTACCTGGACGGAGATCACGCCGGGAAAACATCCCACCAACTGGTTTCAAGTGCCCAGCACGATGGCAAAACCATTGGCGGGCGGCACCTCGACGAACTCCACTATGACCCAGGCTGCGGCCACGCCGGGATTTGCCTCAAACGGCATCAGCCAACATCTTGGATTTGACCGGAGGTTCGTAATCTCTGTAGCCGACATGCAGACATGGTGGAATTCCAGCCCGTATTTCGATGTCGGTTTCTATCCCAACGGCGCAGTGAGCCACCCAACGGATACCCATCTCAATGCATCCTGGGTAGCGGCGGTGTCGGCGCAGGGATGGGGTCTGATTCCAATCTGGTCGGGCCCGCAGGCCCCCTGCGCCTGCTATGGTGGAGGCGCTTATCCCAGTTGCAATTCGTTTCCCCACACATTCAGCAGCGATCCAGCGACAGCGATGGCGCAAGGCGTGGCTCAAGCAGATGCGGCCATCGCTTCCGTCCAGTCGTTGGGGCTGGATGGGCAAGTCATCTACGTCGACGTTGAAAATTACAGTTCCACCGCATGTGGGTCGGCGGTGCAGGGATACGTGAGCGGCTGGACGCAGGAGATGGCAACCCAGGGAGGAGAGGGAGGAGTCTACGGGGGCACGTATGACGCAGTTGACTTCGCCGCCGCGCAGCCGACGCCGGCGGATGTTTGGTTCCCACGCTACGATGACCATATTACAGTTTGGAATCTGAGCTATAACCTGAGTACAGGCCTAAGCGACTCCATGTGGCCCAATCGCCAAAGAATTCATCAGTATATGGGAGGCTCTCCGGGAGGCGTACCCTATAGCGAGACATGGGGAGGTGTGACGCACAAAATCGACGTCGACATCGACGATGCGGCCATCGACGCCGGAAATGGTGTCAAGAACTACAGCTTTACGGAAGCAGCGGGTACCGGATTCCCGACAGCGATCAACGATGCGATGATGCCGCCCAACAATTATCCGGTGGGGACTATTGTGGGCTTTTCGGATGACGACGGACTAATCGCAAACGGCTGGACCGCAGCGTCCGTTCTCGATTATCCCGGCGCTGAGGAAACTGAGCTGGCGGGCATCAACAACATGGGCCAGGTCGTCGGAGGTTATCTTCTTGTGAATCCGGATGGATCGACTACATGGCACGGTCTTTTCTACGATCCCCAAGAAGGTTTTTCGACCCTCGACTATCCTGGAGCGGACGAGACATTCCTATACGGAATCAACGACGCTGGTTGGGTCACCGGGATTTGGGAGGCAGGCGACAGCTTTTTTTGCCTACTCTACAAGGCCGGACAATTCGTGTCCTTCGACATGGGAGACAGCACATGCGAATCCGTCAACGGCCAAGGCGAAATCGTGTCGAACGGGGGACTTTTGTACGACGTTGAAAGCGGCGATCCTGGAAATCCCGTAAATATCATTGGCCTACCCTTCAGCGGTACCTCGATCAACAATAACGGCCAGGTTCTCGGCAACGCCTCTGGGGGCCAGACCTATCTCTTCGACAGCAGCGGCCAAATAATCGGCCTACCCCTTCAAGGCTCAGTTTATGGCATCAACGATGAGGTGCAAATCGTTGGTTATCCGGCCGCCATTCTGGTTCCCACAAATTAGGTATCAATGCGCTTCCGCTGTTTCCAAATGCGATCAACGGTCATATTCGATCCCAGTTTGATATCCGCCGCAAACGGGGGTATCCTAGCAGGGTAGAAGAGTTTGTCCTGAATTTATCCTGAGTGGTCGTTGGCAGCCTGTGGCGAATGGGCCGGGGCGGGAGAAATGAGTGGGCGAGAGCCCACTTTTTATTTGCTCTGGAATATTTTTGGACTGCGGCGGCTGCGTACGATTCCATGGCTCTCGATCTCGACAAAATTCGCGCTTTGGCGGACCGTGTCGCCGCATCTCACGGGTTGGTCGTGGTGGACATTGAATACCTCGGCAGTCCCAAGCATCGAGCGCTGCGCATCTATATAGAGAAGGACGCAGCCAGTCGAGCGAAACTCGCCGCGGATATGGGAGCGGCTGGAGACGAACTGAAGCTGCCCGAGCATCTATCGGTCGACCACTTGGCCGGCATCAAAGTGGAAGATTGTCAGGTTTTCAGCGACGATTTTGGGACCGTATTGGATTTTGAGGAATTGGTCCCCGGCGCCGACTATACGCTGGAAATTTCCTCGCCGGGGTTGGACCGCAAATTGCGCGGACACGGCGATTATGTTCGGTTCGCGGGAAGTCTGGCGAGGTTGCGGACGGTCGAGCCGATCCACGGCAACTCCCATTGGCAGGGCCGGATTGCAAACGTGACCGACGAAACGCTGGATCTGGACTTGACTACGGTGAAAAAGAGAAAGAACAAGAAAGAAGCGGTGATGGGGGAGACGGTCACCATCTCATTCTCCAATATTTTGAAGGCGAATCTGGTACCTGAAGTTTAGTTTTCACAGCAATACCGCCAGAAAAGGGCTGAGACGAATTATGGCAAGTGCACTCTACGAAACCATTGAAGTATTGAGCCGGGACAAAGGCATCGATCCGCAGATTGTGGTGAACGCGGTGGAAGATGCGATTGCCCTGGCGACGCGGAAATATTACAAGACCCAGGAAAACATGCGTGGCGAACTCGACCGCGACACGGGCGAGATTCGCGCCTATGCGTACAAGACGGTGGTGGAATCGCCGGAGCTTGTGGAAGATCCGCTGAACCAGATCAACCTGGAAGAAGCGCGCGGGATTGCGCCGGAAGTGGAAGTGGGCGGCGAGTTGCGTTATTACAAGCCCACCGATGTTTTGGGGCGAATCGCGGCGCAGATGGCCAAGCAGATCATCTTTCAGAAGGTCCGGGAGGCGGAGCGGGACACTGTGTTCAATGAGTATGCGCATCGCGTGGGCGAGGTGCTGAACGCCACAGTGAAGCGCATTGAAGGACAGGATGTCATCTTCGACATTGGCAAAGCGGAAGCGCGGATGCCGAAGCGCGAGCAGTCGCGGCTGGAGCAGTTTGCAGTGGGCGAACGGGTGCGAGTGGTGCTGCTGCGCGTGGATCGGAACGCGCGCGGGCCGCAAGTGGTTGTCTCTCGCGCCGCCAAGGAACTGGTGCAGAACCTGTTCCAGAGCGAAGTCCCCGAAATTTACGACGGCACGGTGGAGATTCGGGCCATCGCCCGGGAAGCGGGCGAGCGCACCAAAATCGCCGTGGTATCGCGGGACAAAGATGTGGATCCTGTGGGGGCGTGCGTCGGCATGAAAGGCATGCGCGTGCAGTCCATCATTCGGGAGCTGCGCGGTGAAAAGATCGACATCATCGAGTTCAGCGAAGAAATCACCACGTTCGCCGAGAAGGCGCTGCAGCCGGCGAAAGTAAGCCGCGTCAGCATCGTCGACCTGGCGGACAAGCAGATTGAAGTGATCGTCGACGATACGCAATTGTCGCTGGCCATCGGGAAAAAAGGGCAAAACGTCCGCCTGGCGGCGAAGCTGCTGGGCTGGAAAATCGACATTAAGAGCGAGGAAGAAAAGCGTCAGGAAGTCGAGCAGCAGATGCAGGCGATGGCCGGACCTGTGACCACGCCGATCGAGCAGTTGACGGAGTTGGGCGAAGGCACCATCCAAAAACTCGTTGCCGCTGGAATTACGACGGTGGAGGGACTGGCGGACATGACTCCCGAGGAGCTGGAGGAAGTCCCAGGAATTGGGGAGAAGACTTTGGAAAAAATCGGTACGGCGGTACGTCATTATTTCGCGCAATTGGATGCGCGCGCTGACATCGATGCGGGTCCGCTAGGGACGGAATCGTCCGAAGCGGAAGATGCTAACGAGGCGGCGTTGGATCGGGAGGCTGGAGCTGGGGCCGATGTCGAGTCGCAGGGTTTGGTGGGGTCGCCTGAACCGGCAGAGATCGTTGCGCGAGAAGCCGGTGAAATTCCCATTTTAGACGTGGCAGATGAACCTGAATTATCTGAACCGGCCGAGCTAACCGATCGGACTGAAGTGTCGGAGGTCGCCGCCGCGGAAGACGAAGGGACATCGCAGGAACTGATGAAAAATTTCCTGGAGGATGCGACGGCGACCGACAATAACGATCAGCCAGTCTCCGTGGATGCTCCCGATCCCCGTGAGCCGGCGCTGGACCGATGGGAAGAGAAGGAAAGACCCTGATTCTGGCAGCGCAAAAGGCTTTAAAAGCGTGAAAATTAGCGGTTTTCATGCGACTTTCAGGGGATAATGTGAGAAGATGCGCACCTGACTGCAGACCATGAGGCACGATATGAGCAGCTAAAAGTTTCTGGAAAAGGCGAAAGAGACGGATGAGTAAAGTTCGAATTAACGATTTGGCGCGAGAGCTGGAAGTCAAAAGCAAAGTGATTCTCGACATACTCCCGGAAGTGGGGGTCACGGAAAAGAAGACGCACTCCAGCTCGGTTGAGGAAGACGAGGCCGTGCGTGTACGCGCCGCTCTCGGCCGCGGCGGCAAATCTGCGGCAAGCGCCTCTTCCAAGACTGTGGCGACAGAGCAGAAGCCGAAGATCGACCTGTCGAATATTTCCAGGCCCGGCGACGTTCTGCGGGCAATTCAGCAGCAGAAGGAACAGCGGGAATCCCATGGTGTTCCTCGTGGGGCGGCTGCTGGCATGAGGCCAGCGGTCAGTGCCGCGGCGGCAACGCCGGCGAAGCCGACTGTTTCCATCGCGCAAACCGCTGCATCGCCTGCGGCAGGCAAATCGGCGTCCGCAGCCAGGACTGCGAGCGCGGACTCAACAAGCGGTAGTGGAGTGAGCCCGGCATCTGCCGGCTCCGCTGGTGCTTCTAAACCCACGCCGCGGAAAATTGTTCCACAACCGCGCCAATCTCCACAGATCGTTTCCGCGACTCAAGCACACATACCGGCGATAGCATCTCGCGCACCATCGGGTCCTGTGATCGTGAAGCCGCCCACGGCGGGCGCAGCCGGCGCTTCGAGCGCTTCCAGATTGGCCAGCGCATCTTCGGTTGTCGCAGTACCGGCAAAAAGCGCTTCAAACGAGCCAAGGCCGGGTGCTACCGTGGCATCGGCTGGAGCCGCACTATCGTCTCGCGCGCCCCATGCGGGTGTCCTTACGGCAGATACGACCTACGCGCCTTTGGCGACTATTGAGGCTCCAACTGCCGGCGGCGCGCTGGCCGCTGCCGAGACAGGCCAAACTGCGCAGCCCGCGGCAGCCTCGAACGCGCGTCCCATTGCAGAGCCGCCCGTCAAGCGCGTGATTATGCCTCAGACGGGTCCTCGTCCCACGTACACAGCTCCTGCGGGCGCGGCACAGACACTGGGCGGAATGCAGCGCGGCAGGCCGATCTTTGAGCGTCCTCGTCCGCAATCGCCTGGCAGTACTGGTGGAGCACCATACGGTTCCCGTTCAGCGGCGGGTCCTGGAGCAGCTCCGGGCGGCGTTCGTCGCCCCATGCATCCGACACGGCAACATCCCACTGGCGCTCCCGGAACTCGGCCTGGAATGCCGGGTCGGCCAGGTTTTGGAGCGCCGCGTCCTGGAGTTGGCGCGGCACCGGGCATGGCACCTCCGACAGGCGCTGGAGATCGTCCATCGCGTGGGCATGCACAGCGCCGCGGCAGCAACAACCGCTACGAAAAATCGAAGGAAGGTCCGATGAAAGGAATGGTTGCGCCGCGTCTAGGTGCAGCGCAGATACCTACCGGACCGGTCCCGATCACGCGTAACATCACTGTCACCGACGGCGTCAGCGTGAAAGACCTGGCGGAAAAGCTGGAACTTCGCGCAAAGGACCTGATCGCTACGCTTTTGCAGCGCGGCGTATTTGTTACGGTCAACCAGTCGCTCGATACGGACCTGATCAAGGAAGTGTCGCGGCAGTTCGGCGCGGAAGCGCAGGTCATCAGCTTTGAAGATGAGATGGCGAACGAAGCGTTGGAGAACCTGCTAACGCAGGAGACCACGAACGATCTGGAAGTGACTCGTCCCCCGGTCGTCACCATTATGGGCCACGTCGATCACGGAAAGACCACGCTACTCGACGCCATTCGCGAGACAGAAGTAGCGGCCGGCGAGGCTGGCGGAATCACGCAGCATATCGGGGCCTATAAAGTCCGCATCGCCAAAGAAGATTCTCCGGCGTACGGTCGCGAGATCGTGTTCCTCGACACTCCAGGTCACGAAGCCTTTACGCGCATGCGCGCTCGTGGCGCCAAGGTGACCGACATCGTCGTGATTGTGGTTGCCGCGGATGACGGCGTAATGCCGCAGACGCTTGAAGCGATCGATCATGCCAAGGCCGCTAATGTGCCGATGATTGTCGCGGTGAACAAAATTGACAAGCCGGATGCACAGCCGGACCGCGTCAAGCAGCAGCTTGGCGATCGTGGGCTGGTGCCGGAATCCTGGGGCGGCAGCACGGTATTTGTCGACGTTTCCGCGAAGAAGCGGATTAACCTCGATCTGTTGCTGGAAATGATCTGCCTGGTCGCGGATGTCGGCACGCTTCGTGCGTCGCCGGATCGGCCTGCGTTGGGCACGGTCATCGAATCGAAACTCGACCGGGGGCGCGGCGCTGTGTCTACCGTGCTGGTCCAGAATGGCACTCTGCGCCTTGGCGATACTTTTGTGGTCGGAAACACCTTTGGCAAGGTCCGTGCCATGTTCGACGATCGCGGGCGCGCCATGGTCGAGGCCACCCCATCGACGCCGGTTGAAATTCTCGGACTCGAAAGCATTCCCGATGCCGGCGATATATTTACCGTGGTCGCGGATCGCGACAAGGCGAAGAACGTTGCACAATACCGCAAGATGAAGGAACGCGAATCGCAGTTGGCGAAATCCTCGCGCGTATCGCTGGAAGGCCTGGCGGAACAAATCAAGCAGGCTGGCGTGAAGGAGTTGCCGATCATTCTGAAGGGCGACGTTCAGGGTTCTGTCGAAGTTCTTGCGGAATCGCTGCCGCGTCTGTCAACAGAAAAGGTGCGCGTCAAGGTCATTCACTCGGGTGTGGGCGCCATCACCGAAAGCGACATTCTGCTGGCTTCCGCGTCGAATGCAATAGTCATCGGTTTCAACGTTAGGCCGGAACGGAAAGCTTCGGAGCTCGCGGCTCAGGAGCAAGTGGACATTCGCTTGCATTCGATCATTTACGAGCTGCAGGACGAAATGCGCAAGGCCATGCTGGGACTATTGGAGGCGACGATCAAGGAGAATTACCTTGGCCGCGCCGAAGTCGCCAACGTCTTCAAAATTCCGAAGGTGGGCGCGGTGGCAGGTTGCCGCGTCACGGACGGCATGTTCAAGCGCGACTCGGAAGTTCGTGTCCTGCGGGATGGAGTATCCGTCTACAAGGGACGGCTGGCATCGCTTAAGCGCTTCAAAGATGACGTTAGCGAAGTTCGGAACGGCATGGAGTGCGGGGTCAGCATTCAGAACTTCAACGATGTCAAAGTTGGCGATGTCATCGAGGCTTTCACCGCGGAAAAGATTGCCGCCGATATTGGCACCGCCCTGGTCGATACGCCTGCCGCCCAGGCCGCTCTATCGCCTGCATAATCGGCCCATCTCAAGCACAGGAATCGCGTGTCACAGAGACGCCATTCCTGCGCTGTGTTACTGCGGCCTAGCTTGATGGATAGGATTCGACACTCTGCCGAAACCTTCGATGCGATAAAACTTTTATCGCTAGATTTGCATCGGAGGATTGGTGACGTCAGCTCAAAAGGTTCGAACCAACATAGGCACGCGCCGTCGCCGGAAAATCATTCTCGTAATTCTCTCGTGTGTTGGGATTGCGCTCGTCGCTTTTCTGGTTGCGGCCGACTATGCAGCTCGTCATGCGGAGCCGATCCTACGCGCGAGGGTCGTTCAGGCGCTCTCCACGCGGTTCGACAGTCAGGTGAAGCTCGGAAAGTTTCACATTTCGTTCGGTCGCGGATTTGGCGTGGAAGGGGACGACCTTACACTGCGGTCGAATCTCGACCCGAGCTTGCCGCCCCAAATCCAAATTGATCGGTTCGCTTTTCACGCGGGCCTGCTGGATCTGTTTCGTTCGCCGATGCGCGTCGGGGTAGTCCGGATCCATGGGCTGGTACTGCGGATTCCACCCAAGGGACAGCGTCCGGTGATGCCGAAACCGAAGAAACATCATCGACTTGCATCGGTTTTTATCGACAAGATCGTCTGCGACGACGCAACGCTGACCATCATGACGGACAAGCCAGGCAAGCTTCCCCTGCAGTTTGTGATTCGCGATCTTACACTGAAGCGAGTGGGCAACAATGTTCCGATGCATTTTGAAGCGCACTTGATCAACCCCAAGCCAATTGGAGCGATCGCGAGCAGCGGGAACTTCGGCCCCTGGGACGCGGACGATCCCTCGAGCACGCCGGTCGATGGCACGTACTCCTTTACCCATGCCGACTTGAGCACCACCCACGGAATCGCGGGGATGCTTTCTTCAAAAGGAAAGTTTTCAGGCCAACTGGATAAGATCGACGTGGATGGCACAACAGACACTCCCGATTTCAGCGTTGATGTGAGCGGGAATAGAGTTCATCTGACGACCGAATTTCATGCCATTGTGAACGGGACCAATGGCAACACTTACCTGCAGCCGGTGAAGGCCCATTTTCTGCACACGGACATCACAGCGACGGGCGACGTGGTGCGCGACCCAAAACACAGCGGACATGACATCGATTTGGACGTCTCCGTTGACAAAGGCCGGATTGAAGATCTTTTGCTGCTGGGCGTGAAGACCGATCCCCCGGTGATGAGCGGCAATGTTCAGTTAAAAACAAAATTCCACTTGCCGCCGGGAAAAGAGCCGGTGACTCGCAAGCTTCAGTTGAAGGGCCATTTTGCGATCGAGAATGTATTGTTCAGCAACGACAAAATCCAAAAAAAGATGGACCAATTGAGCCTGCGCAGTCAGGGCAAACCTGGAGAGGCCAAGAAAATGGATGACCAGAAGGGCGTCCTGTTGCCGGGCCAAAGCGACGTCCACGCGAACATGCATGGAGTTTTTTCCCTGGCAAATGGAAAGCTTCATTTGCCGCAATTGGTTTGTAATGTGCCGGGCGCGGAAATCCAGCTTGCCGGAGTGTACACGCTCGATGGAAAGCAATTCGATTTCACCGGCCACGCCCGCATGCAAGCTTCTCTTTCCGGCATTGTGGGGGGTTGGAAAGGGATGCTGCTCAAGCCATTCGATCGATATTTTTCAAAGGATGGCGCGGGTACTGAAATACCCATCAAGATCACCGGAACCAAAGGCGATCCCCATTTTGGGTTGAATTATTAGAGTGAGCGGTCAAGCGCTGCCAGGACCTCTTCCGGCTCAGGACGCACACGAAAATCCGCATGCGCCTGCGCAAAGGCAACTGTCCCGTCAGGTTTCACAAGATAGGTGGCGGGCAATAAGAGTCGCCAGGACTGATCGCCATTGATAAAAGGAATGTTCACAAGAATGCCGCGGTAATGTCTCTGGTGATAAGCAGGTACAGTGTAGGCCATCCGAAACCGTTCGGCCACCACGGACCCGACGTCGCTCAACACAGGGAAGGGAAACGCGTGTTGTTGCAGCATTAAATCATTCTGGTGGACGGTCTGTGGAGAGATTGCGACCAGCAGCGCACCGCGCTTTCGCACATCTTGGTAAAGGTCGCGCCAGGCCGCCAATTCGGCAAGGCAATAGGGGCACCAGCGTCCGCGAAAAAAGTTGATGACGAGCGGCCCCAACGCCAACAGATCCGTGGAGCGCACGATACGGCCGTTATTGTCTGGAAGCGCAAATTCCGGGACCGCGCTGCCTGCAGGTAAGATTTGGTGCTCGATTCCGCTGGCAAGTAACTCCGCAATGGCGCTTTCGGTAGGCTGCAGCCGGTCCGGCTGGACCAGATTTCGCGTCTGCTCGCTGATTCGATCGAGTTGGTCCTGTAGTTTGAGCACGCGAGTCCTTTAGGTATCCGTGTGCATATTGCCGAGGGTACCTGTTCCCTAGCGCCCGGCACGCATATTGGCGAGAGAGCCCATCAATCGTCGTTGCATCGCGCCGCCTTTGCCGATCGACTTGAACATTTTCCGCATCTGCACGTACTGGCGCAGCATCTGGTTAACTTCCTGCACGCTGGTGCCGGAGCCGCGAGCGATGCGTTTGCGGCGACTGCCGGAGATGATCTCGTGGTTCTTGCGCTCGGCGGCGGTCATGGAGTTGATGATGGCTTCAATGCGGTTGAATTGTTGTTCATCCACGTTGCCGGCTGCCTGCTGCATTCCCTGAAACGGACCGACCGAAGGCAACATCTTCGCGATGCTTTGCAGCGACCCCATTTTCTTGATTTGCCGCAACTGCTCGCGAAAATCTTCCAGAGAAAACCCATCGCCCATCAGGGCTTTCTTCGCCAGCTCTTCCGATTTTTTCCGATCGAGATTTTCCTCCGCTTTCTCGATCAACGTCATGATGTCGCCCATGCCGAGAATGCGAC
>JBOGLY010000039.1:0-11385 GCA_050746425.1 Acidobacteriaceae bacterium | reverse complement strand
GTACTCACCCTTATCTCCTAATTTATAGCGCGTGTGTCGATGCAACTTCCAGAAAAAAATCCCAGAACCTAAATTTTATTTCCTGCAGCATGCGAGCGGGACGGCGCGTGCTCGTCTCACACGCATCGAAGTCGGAGTGAAGGAGAAAAAATCGCAGAGTGGAAAATCAAACGCGGTCGCGTCCCAAAGCGCGGGCGCGGCGTCTATCGGGATTGGCGTGATGCCAGAGCGGCGGGTTGTATTCGATGGCCAAAACTTTCGCCCGGGCGGGAACGTTTACACTTGAAGGTGTTCCGGCCAATGAGAACCCGTGTTTGTATCTGTACCATGGTACTCGCGTTTTGTCATGTGCGAATCAGCGCGCAGCCATTGATTACGCGGCTTCCACATGGTCGCTCCGAAATTCACTTTATTCTTTTTTCGGCCACGACCCCACATCAGAGCCAGCCATCGAGTTTAAATTCTGCCGGGGAATCGTCCGCGCAAGATGCGAGCCTTCCAGATGCGCCAAAGTCCGCGCTAGAAAATCTGCCGATCGCCGAACCTGTTTCGCCGTCGCCGACTGGAGTGCCCGTCGCCATCCACGCGCCATACCAGTCGAGGCGCGGCAATATGTATGACCTTCGCGGCGGAGTTGAAATCGATTACGAGGATTACGTTATCCTGGCAGACCATGCGACCTACAACATTGCCACCGGGGAAATCGAGGCAGAAGGTCACTTGCAGGTCACCGGCGGTCCGGATCGCGAGGACTTTGCCGCTAGCCACGGCACTCTGAACGTGATTCGGCAGACCGGCCACTTTTACGACGTCATCGGGTCGGTGGGCGTGGTGCATGCCGCGCCCGCTGGCAATGCGTTTATACCATCGCTGCTGGGACCCGCGCCCACCAGCAACCGGGCCATGTACGCTTCGACGAATCCATTTTTGATCACCGCGAAGGAATTGATTAAGAAGGGACCGGACAGTTATGAACTGGTCGATGGCAGCATGACTTCCTGCCGCCTGCCTAAACCGGACTGGCGCATTTTTGCGCCGCGTATCGCAGTTGAAAACGGCACGGCGAAGGCGGCCAATGCCAACTTCCGCGCGTTCGGATACCCGATTTTGTATCTACCCTATATCACCCATGGCGTCGACACCTCCAGTCGCCAATCCGGCTTCCTGATTCCATCGCTTGAGGTTGGATCCAGCATCAAGGGGAACGTGGTTGGCGAACAGTACTACTGGGTCATCAGCCGAAGCGCGGACTTGCTGATCGGGTTCCAATATTATTCCAAGCGCGGATGGGAGCAGAACGCCGAGTTCCGCTACCGTGGCCTGGGCAAAACGTTCGTGCGCGGACGTTACAACGGCGTGGAAGATCGCGGCTTGGGCCCTCTTCACATTAACCAGGGCGGCCAGGACACCAGCGTCACCGCGCGCCATGACATCACTCCATATACCCGCGCCATCACGAATGCGGAATACCTCAGTTCCTACGTCTACAGGCAGGTGTTCGCGGAAAACTATTCCCTCGCGGTGGCCTCGGAGGTCAAGTCATGGGGCTTTCTGACGCACGAAAAAAATGGGGCGTCCATCAGTTTGGATATGGAGCGCTTCGAGAAATACGCCAGCGACATCTCTGGAGATGAGATTCGCATTCTCCATCTACCGCGGATGGACCTCTATGCCGGCGACTATGGCCTGGGCAGATCGCGAGTGCTGGTGGGCGGCAACGCGTCATTTGGATTTCTCTCGCGATCGGAACCGTACTATCAATCGCACCATGTAGGCCGACTCGACTTGTTTCCCCATATTAGCGCTCCGTGGATTGCGGATGGATGGACAATCCGCCCGACTTTTGGACTGCGCGAGACCGGCTACTCACACAGCCAGATGCTTGGCCCGGTCTCATCCACGGCCCCGCCGCCAATGCCGGGTGCCTTGCCCGGTGAAGATGCCGTTCCGACCGCGGAAAATGGCAACATCAATCGCGCTGCCGTGGAAGCCGATGTCCACATTCTGCCTCCTGTATTGGAGCGCGACTTCGATGGCCCATACCTTGCCAATCGATTCGGAGTCGCTCTTCGCCATACGATCGAGCCGGAAGTGAATTACCGTTACGTCACCGGCGTCCAAAAGTTCAACAACATTCCAAGATTCGACGCGACCGATATTTATAGCGATACCAACGAAGTGGAATACGGCGTGACACAGAGGATTTTTCTAAAATATCTTCACCCTGCGCCATGCAAGGAATCCGCGGCAATCGCGGAGAAAACGCTGTCGGAAAATCTCGGCTGCAAAGAAGTTTCGAGTCAGTTGCTGTCCTGGTTCGTCGGGCAGAAATACTTCGTCGATCCAACCTTCGGCAACGCTGTTATTTCCGGGCGCAGAAACATATTTTCGACAACGCTCGACTTTAGCGGCATCGACTACATAACCGCCCCTCGCGATCTATCTCCTGTTGTGTCACGACTGCGTATCAACCCCGGTTTCAACACAGATTTGGAATGGGATGCCGACTACGATACGAAAACGGGAAGGTGGGCGGCCAGCAACATTTTCGCGGACTATCATCACGGCAATTTCTTCTCCGGCCTCGGCCACTCTTTGTTGAACGCCGTTGGCGAAACGCCAATGGCCACCAACCAGCCGCCAAATTTTGTGAACTACAACCAGATGCAGATCCTCCTCGGCTATGGTTCCATCACCAAGCCCGGTTTCAGTGCAGCGGCAAAAAGCAATTTCCAGGTGGAAGGGCGAGCAATTGAATATGGGGGTTTGCAGGCGACTTACAACCGCAACTGCTGCGGCTTCACCGTCGAGGTGCAGCACTTCGCGTTAGGGACGGTCCGCAACGAAACGTCGACGACCTTCAATCTAACTCTGTCCGGCGTGGCCGCCGTCGGCAGCCTTGTCCGCGTACAACGATTGTTTTAGACCGGCTCTAGCTTCGTTGCCATGCTTATAGAACAAATAAATCTGTCATCCTGAGCAACGCGAAGGACCTCGCGTTTCGCCGGAAAACCGCGAGGCCCTTCGCTCCACTCGGTTCCGCTCAGAAGACACGGGAAAGTTTTGTTCGACGTGGAAGGTTAGGTTGTCGCGTAGATTCTTCCCGGCTGCATTGCGTGACCCCAACTGAGCGTCTCCGCGTCTGGAAGATTGAAGTTCGTGCCCGGAATTCGTCCCGCCTGGATCAACGTTCCGAACTGAAAGTACACCGCATCCATATCCGACGGAAGTCCAGGATAATGGCCAAATCCGCCGTCTGCATTGCGGCAGCGGAGCGCCCAGTCCGCGGCCTTGGCGATCGCGGCGTTGCATGCGGCAGAGCTCTTTCCGAGTTGGCGCAGAATAAAAACTGCGTCAAAACAGGCATGCACATCCCATGCGGGATCTTTCAATTGCCATCCGCCATCGGCCCGCTGATCGTGGAGGACGCGGCGCACAATCGCATCGGCCTTGGGCGCGGGCTGGCCGATCAGCCGATAAAAATGCACCAGATGAAATGTCGCGGCCACGTGATCGCCGAGATAGCCGTCCGCCGCCTGATTTTCAAGTATGCGACGTTCGAGCGCGGTCTTGTACTTGGTTGGAAACTTCACGCCGAGTGCGGCATAAAACAACGGGAAAAAACTCACCGTATACCACGGCAGCTTGGCGAATGCCTGGTTCTGGAAGAAACGGTCCATCACATACGCCGGATTCACTCGCGGCGTTCCGCCCAGAGCGCGCAACGCAACCACGCCTTGCACAGTGTTGTACAAAATAGCGAGATCGGATTTGGGATCCATATCGCCCGCATGGTTGACAAAAATCCCATCCGACTGCTGATGGCCATGGATGAACTCGACCGAACGTTTCGGGTCAGGAAGCGTCCAGCCCTCTGGCTTTGCCAGGGTCGCGGCGTAGGTCACGGCTGCCAGGTCGCTTTCGGCAGTATCGGACGATCCCTTATAGGCCGGATCGGGCGAAGGCGAATAGCCGCCTTCCGGACGCGCGCAACGACGTATAAACGCAAACGTTGTCTCCTTGATTTTCTCGCCGTCCAGCGCTGAATTCGCCTCAGGTTGTCGAAGAAATGCCGTCGCGCCCAACGCGGACGCCTCGATCGGAACGCTGGCCGCCGCAAGCAGCGCCCACTGCATCATCTCTCGCCTTGAGATTAGATTCATTTCGCCATTTTAGGCTTAACTTGGCGATCCCAATCTGACCGCGGTAATGCGATTCGAAGAGATCCCAGACCCCAAACAGACATCTGTTCGGAAACTAAAACCCCAGCTTCTTTACTTCTTCCTGGTAATACTTGCGGTAGAGGATTTCCCATTCCTGGCTGCCTTCGGGAATATTTTTCTTGTGGGATGAGACCTTCAGGCGCGCCGCCTGGTCCATTTTGACTTCCTCGGCGAACAATTTTTCCAGCATCTTGCGCGATTCCTGGCGGATGGTATTGCGGTCTTCGTGAAATTCGCACTCGTCGGTCTCTGCCAGGGTGTCGGCGATCACATGTGCCAGCTTGTTCAATTTGTCGTGGGAAACTCTCATAGCACCGCCTTATATTTGCGGGCCAGTTCCTGCTTGATCTTCTTAAACATTTCCTGGTAGCTGGCGCCGGTGCGACGCATCTCTTCCTGATAAGCCTCCAGAATTAACCGGACTTCATCGTTGATGCGGTCTTCCAGCATCAACTCGTCGATCAAGGCTGCTTGTACGCGGGCATTCAAGACCTCAATTTTCTCGGTCTGGATCATCTTCGTCTCGATCAGATGCTTGATCGTACGACGGCCTAAATATCCAACATAATCTCTTGAGAAATTCATTGTTCCCCTCGGAATATAGCACAGCAATCAGTCGCAAATTTTCAGCCATCGGTCACATCAGTTTTCCCCGTCCTGTGTTTTCAGTCTTTATCATGCGATGTTCGCAATCGTCCGTATGGATGCAGGTGTCGGCCAGCATCAGCCTTTCAACTGGACGGCCAGCAACCAGATGCGATGCCACGATCTCGGCCACGTCCGCTTCGCGCACATGTCCATACCAGACTGCTTCGGGATAGACTACGATGTTCGGCCCATGCTCGCACTGGTCCAGGCACCCGGATTTGTTCACACGGACGGTCCCCTTCAAGCCGGCGGCATCGACAGCCTGCTTCAATTTGGCATGGAGTTGCGATTTGCCACCGGCATTGCAGCAGGGACGCGGGCTGCCAGGTTCGCGCTGGTTGGTGCAGACAAACACGTGATACCGATACTTTGCCAAGAGCCCGCTCTCCAAAAAAATCTGGCGTTAAGTTCCATCATAAGCGTTCGTGGCGCCAGACCGGTCTCGCCCGATGTGCATGACGATTGCCTACAGTCGATAGCGACAGAAAAACTGGTCTAGGATGGAAAGCATGGACCAGAACAACCTCGCTTCTTTGAAGGACGACATGATCGCCTTTATTGAGGGTCATGGAATGCGTCATTTTCCCGCCCTCATTCCGGAGGACATCCAGCGCGTGTGGTGGAACGACCACCAGATGACCGACAGTGCGACGGAGATTAGCAAAGAAAGCTGGAAGGACTTCGTTGAAATGGCGAAGACGGCCGGTGCGCCGCTGGTCTGCGTCGGCGAGGATTCAGTCGATCGCGCGACGTTGGAGTTGCTGTCGAGCGAACTCCAGGAAGTTTCGGACTCAGACGCCGGGCCGGAGCAGGACCAGATCAATCGGCTCTTCCTCGAAATTGGCAAGGTTGGTCACATTGAGATGGCTTTTGCTCATCAGGGAATTCTGTTTGTGCATGAGACCCAGACGGAGTGGTATCGAGACTATCGAGCCATGGTAAACACAGTCGACAGTCTTCAAGAGTTGATCGAAAACGTAATCGAAACCGACGACGAGGAAGACGAGTGAGCGACGAGCTCGCAGCCTTGGCGATTGAGGCTTGCCTGCCGGAAACTTTGCCGTCGCTGGAGCTTGCTCCGGTCGATGACGCTGCCGTACCGTGGAAGCTGCCGCGAAAGCTTTTCGTCGAGCGGCCCTGCATCCCCGCTGTGCGCGATGCTTATCTGGACGCCGGCATCGCCCCAGCAATCGCAAATTTCCTGGGCCGCCGTCTGGACAGCTTCATCGACTGGCAATCGCTGACCGTCGCAAAGCTTTCAAGCATTGCCGATCCCGGCGCCATTCCGTCGATGGATCGCGCGGTGGAGCGGATTGCACGCGCCATCCGCAAAGGCGAGCGCATCGTGCTGGCGTGCGATCACGACATGGATGGCACGGCTTCCGCTGCCGTCCTGTGGACGGCAATGGTCGACTGCTTCGGAGTTCCCACGGAGCGCGTCCGCGTCGTCACCAGCCATCGACTGACGGAAGGTTATGGCATCAGCGACGGAGTGGTTTCCCGCATTGAGGTCTTCGGCGCGCAACTGGTAATTTCCGCCGACAAAGGCAGCAGCGACGAGCCTAGAATTGCAGCCCTGGCCGCCAAGGGCATCGACGTGGTGGTGACCGACCATCACGTGGTGCCGCCGGAAGGTCCTCCGCCCTCCGCGTACGCTGTGGTGAATCCGTCGCGGCTGGATTCGCTTTACGATAAGCATGTTTGCGGCGCCGGAGTTGCGTTTTTGGTGATGGCGAAGGTACGAAGCGCGTTGCTGGAAACCGGTGCGTTTGCGCAACTGCCTTCGCTGGCCAATCTGCTGGACTACGTTGCTGTCGCGACGATCGCAGACTGCGTATCTCTATCTCCGAGCGCCAGTCTGACTAATCGCGCTTTCCTTCGACGAGGATTGCATCTGGTTCGCGCCGGATCGCGTCCGTGCTGGAAGATTTTTGCGGCTGAAATTGAAGGCGAAATCGATGCCGAGACCATTGCTTTTCGCCTGGTGCCCGCCATCGCAGCGTCTGGCCGGCTGGACTGGGCGGAGGTAGGATTTCGATTTCTGATCGCGAAGACGGAAGCTGACGCTGCGATGCGTTGGAACGAGTTGAAGCGAGAGAATGCGGAGCGCCAATCTATTGAGCGAAGATTGCGCGCACAGGCATTTCCCAAGGCGGCGCGAGTTGCCGGACCCGCCATTGTTCTGTTTCTTCAGGACGGTCACTCCGGCGTGCATGGAATCACTGCCAGCCGCGTGGTTGAGGCATTCGGCAAGCCTTGCGCCATTTTTTGTCCCCAGGGGCAGGGAGCGCGGACCACCGCACCGGCGCCGGCGGCTGATCGGGCCGCGGAACCTGCCTCCTCGCTCGATGCTGGACTTGCGACTGCCCTTGCGACGGGATCGTTTCGTTCAGTTCCCAGCATCGACGTACAGCGCGCCTTGACGGACATCGCCAGTGCTCATCCAAATCTATTGGTGGCGTACGGCGGACATCAGGCCGCCGCTGGAGCGACAATTCGCGTCCTCGATATGGAAAGGTTCCGGCAAGCCTTTGCATTTGCGATTTCGGAGCAATCAGGAGGAACGATTGCGACCGGGCCGACGCTCTGGACCGATGGCGAGCTGGATGCAAGCGCGCACGATCTGAGAAGCCTGCAGGCGTTCGATGCAATAGGGCCATTTGGCCGCGGATTCGAACCGCCGCTATATTCGGGAATATTTCGCGTAGCGGCATATCGCGCGCTGACAAATGGCCGGCACGGCCGCTTGCGTCTGGAACGTGGCCCGCTGAGAATGGAGGCGGTCTGGTTTTCTATTGACTCGGCGCTCGAACGCCCGCCTGTAATCGGCGATGCTGTTCAAATTGCATATCGTCTGACACGCCATCAATTTCGCGGCGATGTTGAAGTGCAGGCGACGGTCGTCGCAGGAGCGATCCATTCTGGCAATTGAATTTTGATTATCGGATGATATATCCGCCAGTCGCAGTACTCGCATGTACCACGGTCTGCACGCTGGCGATAGGATGCGAATTGAACGGGCGTATGCAGAACAGAGTCCCCACGACTAGCAAGAGCACAGCCAAGGCAACTCGCAGTTGCCGATTTGGAACTTTTGGCGCGATCATGCTTCCCATCAACGCTCCAAAAACTCCGCCCGTCACCAGCTTCACCAGGAGTGCGCTACTGAAATTGCCCGCAAACACGTGCATTCCGCCGCCCACCGCCGAGAGGCAGAGCCCGAAGACAAGGTCGGTGCCGACGACCTGCGATGCATCCAACGACGTCAGACTGAGCAGTGCAAGCGTACCAAGCGAGCCCGCCCCGGAGGACGAAAATCCTACTTCCGCCCCGATCGGCAGCATAAGTGCCGCAATCCATGCACGATGACTCTTTTTCGCTTGGCCGGCTTTCGACGGTCGAACATTTCTGTAGAGATGCCAGGCAGAGGAAGCCACAATGATGCTACCGAGTGCGACGTACAAAATGTTCTGTTCGCCGTTCCGCACCACGCGATGAAACAGAAGCACGCCAAGGATGACGCCGGGAAGTCCGCCCAGCAGCATCCACCCAACCACCCGATATACGACCTTCTTGCGCCAGATCTGGACCGGTACGACCAGCATTTTTACAATTGCGGAATACGCCAGCGCGGTGCCGACGCTCAACTCAATGGGGACGTGCAATAACAGGATCAGCAGCGGCGCTGTGATGGTGCCCGCTCCCACGCCGGTGACCGCGATTGCGAACGCGATGAAAAAGCCGATCGCTAATTCCATGTTAGGCCCGTTCTCAAGGTTCTCTCATCCATTGAAGCTGCGCCTGCTCGGAAACTGTTGCCGACGCAAATATCGAACTGAAATCGAATATTGCCGCCAGCTTTGGTTAGAAATTTTCTAAAGAGAATGTGAGCTGGAAAGGAATCGACCCGCGCTCACAGGATGTGCGACCGCTGGGTGATGGATTCTGAAGACTGAAGAGGAAAGGCTCGGAAACTATCGACAGTGCTCACACCCTGGGCCGGCAACGCTGCGACGACAACAACAGCGAGTCTGGGGCCGACACATCAGGGAGCAAAGCCTGGAGACCATGACCTATTTAGAATGTCGCAGTCTGACCTGAATGTCAATTCGTGTCAACGCGAGTGACGTCACCCTCGGCAGACTCACTTTTGTGTGCATGCAGGTTCTCCGGTATACTTGGGGTTTGCTGTCTAGATACGATTTTCCGTTCAGGAGCGCACTCCAATGCCGAAGCGCACATTTCAACCGAATCGCCGCCACCGCGCCAAGACGCATGGATTCCGCGCCCGCATGAAGAGCAAAGCCGGGCAGGCTGTACTATCGCGCCGCCGCGCCAAGGGTCGCAAGCGCGTCTCCGTCAGCGCCGGCTATCGGGATTAGTTCCGGTCTTTGTGTTTGCCTGATTTCCGCCCGCCAAAGCTTCACAATCCATTGAGATTCACTGATCGCTAGTGCGCTCTTGTGCGGGGCGCCGCGAACATTGTCGGCGGTTTCCCGTCCTTGTTGCGCGACAATATAGGGATTAGGTGTGCGCGATTCCGGCCCAATCGACAGTTCGATCGGCAAAGTTAGCCCCTGTTCCGCGGCGTGATGGAAAACTGCGGAAACATGCAGACTATCAACGCGTGTATCGCGAGGGGAAACGTCAATCGCTACCGTTGATAACATATTTTTTTGCCGCGCGTAGGGCATCGGATGCCGTTGCGGATGCGATCGGACCCGCCATACCGTTGAATGGAATGGGAGCGCCGCCAGCCGAGATGCTCCGTGAATCGCGCCTGGAACCGCGGGTCGGGCTGACGGCCGGGAAAGTACTGGGGAATGCGGTCGAGCGAAATCGCATCAAGCGGCGCATGCGAGAGGCGGTCCGGCAGGCGCAGGCGGAGCTGACGGCCAGCGTGGATGTGGTGCTGCATCCCCGCCGAGCAGTATTGGAGGCGGAATTTTCCGAGATCGAGCGCGACGTGGCACGGGCATTTCGCGCCGTGGAGTTGGCCATGAAGAAAACCCGCGATGCGGGGTCCAGCAATGCTCTCCAGCGGTGACTGCATCAGTGGGTCCGCTCGCATAACATCCGGATACGGAGAACGCCAGGTCCCTCGACTAGGTCCGCTGCGGCGGCCCCGCTCGGGATGACAAACTAAAGTAAGAAATCCGATGACCCAGGAGAGCAAGCAGGAGCGGCGCGCGGCCCAGGTAGAGCGGCTGGCGCGACTGTATCAGCGATGGATCTCGCCGGCGCTTCACGGTTTGAGCGGTTCGCTGCTGCCGGTGCCGACCGGATGCCGCTATCTACCAACTTGTTCCGAATACGCCGCCATAGCTATAGCGCGATACGGCTGGTGGCGCGGTTCCGTGATGGCGCTGGCCCGAGTGTTTCGCTGCCATCCGTGGAGCCGCCGAGGACATCGAGGCGGTTTCGATCCAGTTCCTTAGCGGGCTTCATCTAAACCCACTCAACCCAACAGAAGGCTTGAAAGCGCGGCCGGCGAACTTCAAGTTGTCCGTAAAACCGGGTAGGATATAGATAACCCGCAATCTGCGCGAACCTTACCGGTGAGTCAGAACCTCGGAAACTGCGCAAAAAATCAGGCATTCGATCCGGACATTTTTCGCGCCTGGAATGAACGTTCCTGGCTGGATATGCACTGAATCTGCATTGCGGAAATAGAAAGCAACAGGAAGTCTCTTGGCTGAATATAAAAATCCTAACCAGCATGGCGGGAAGCAGGACACCAGTACGCTGCTGGTGTTTACGATCGTTTTTGTCGCGATCCTGCTGGGCATGCAGGTTTTTCGCCCGAAACACCCTGCGGCAACCAATCCGGCGCATCCTGCCCATGCAGCCGAATCGACCGCCGCGAAAAATACATCGACGTTGCCGACCCATGCCGGCGCGACTGGAGCGGGCGCCAGCACGACGACGAGCAGTGAAGCGGGGAAGCGTGCTGTTCCGGCGACGCCGCGCATCGCCGCCGCGCAGGAGACGACAACCACGGTAGAGAACGAACTGTATCGCATCACATTCAGCAATCGTGGCGGCGAGGTCGTCTCATGGGTATTGAAGAAATACACCGACAACAAGGACAAGCCACTCGACCTGGTGAATAGCGAAGCGGCAAAGCAGTTTGGCTATCCGCTCTCGATCTATACCAGCGACGCCGATTTGCGACAGCGCCTGAACGAGGCGCTGTACGTACCCTCGGCAACCGGCAAGCTGATGGCCCCGAACCAGTTGACGTTCACGTATTCCGGGGACGGGCTGACTGTCCACAAGACATTTCACTTCGATTCGAGCTACGTGGTTCGGGCCGATGTAAGCGTAACTGACAATGGGGCACCGATAGAGGCGCTGCTGGCATGGCCGGCGGGATTTGGCGATCAACGCGAGGCCCGGGACTATTCGTCGTACCAGAAAATCGATCGTTCGAACAGCGGCAAGGTAGAGAGCATTTCGCCGAAGAAGGTGAGCGATGGCGAGGCAGAGGCCGGTCCACTCGATTGGGGCGGCG
>JBOGLY010000038.1:0-11398 GCA_050746425.1 Acidobacteriaceae bacterium | reverse complement strand
CGCCTGCGCCGTGGCGCGCTCGCGGCTGAGCGCCAGCCACGCGTTGATCTTTGGGTCCTCGGCGGCGATGGTCGCGTAATACGAATCGGCCAGTTCGACCGCGCTGGTTTCGCCATTCACAATCGCCTCGCGCGCCGACCGAATCGTATGCGCCGCCTTCACTTCCACGGAGTTCGAAGTAGACTTTAGTTCGGCCATTCTTTTCCTGTGATTGCAAACTATGACGTTCTGGGTGCCCCATCCTTTGTGCGTCCCTTGCGCAAAGGGTGGAAGGAAATCAAAGTTATCTTTCAATTACCTTGGGAACTTTGAAATATGTGCCATCCGTCTCCGGCGCGGCCGCCATGACGTGGGATCGATCGACCGAAGGTCGCGGCGTATCGTCCCGCAGCACGTTACCGGAGACCACGCCACCGTCGTCCTCGCGGTCCGCCCTCACATCTTCGTGCATCGTCACGTTGACCTGCGTCATCGGCGGGACATCCGCGGTGTTCAGCTCGTTCAACTGCGCAACGTGCCCCAGGATCGCATTCAAATCGCGCAACATTTCCTGTTGCTCGTTGTCAGTCAGCTCCAACTGCGCCAGCTCCGCCACCCGCAGCACTTGCTCCAACGGAACTGCATCGGGCTTCACAGAAGTCGCGGGTGGATTCCCTGCCTGTATGTCGGTGTGCATTATTTCTCGTCCATTTGCGATTGATTCGCTCTCGCTAGTATATCGAGGCACGTTTTTTGCACCGCTTTTGTACGCACAAGAAGTTTTCTAATGTAGGAAAGGATGTAAAATCTGCCTACTCGCCGGAAAGCGGAATGCTCATGTTCAGCGGGTTTCGCGGGGCTTGAAACAAGCAAAACGGGTAAATTCCGTTAAAAACCTCTAAAAACCGAATAAAATGGCTAAAATCCAACGTTTTCCATTGACAAAACTCCCCGAAAGCCGCAAGGTAAACGGCGGAAGGGTTTCTTACGACCCGCATCAATGCTAGCGATCCATGCATTTGCGCGTGGCTCGATTGGCGGCGACAAGGTCTACGGAAGTCACAACAAAACATGCAGTGGCGCCCCCACTGCTGCAATCAGGAGGAACACAAACTATGGCAGCAGGTATGACCAAAACAGCACTCGTTCGGCACTTAGCCGAGAAGACCGAATTGACGAACAAGCAGGTAGCAGGATTTCTGGATCTGCTGGCGGAGACCGCCGTCAAGGAAACCAAGAAGAGCGGCCTCTTCGTAATTCCAGGACTGGGCCGTCTGGTAAAGGCGGAGCGGAAAGCCCGCATCGGCCGCAACCCGCAGACCGGCGAAGCGATCAAGATCAAGGCGAAGACCGTGGTCAAGTTCCGCGTCGCCAAGGCCGCCAAGGACGCAATCGCGCCTGCAAAGAAGTAGCTCGGAATTCCATGGTGGCTTGAGTCGGGCCGAAGGTATCTGGATACCCCAGGGTCTCGCCTTGAGGCCTGGGATTTTCATCGGAGAAATGCGAGTGCTCATCTTTTCGCTCGTCTCGGCGGGCGAAAAGATGGTACGCGATCCCGATGCATCCCCGTGCGCTGCCTGCCAATGCATCGAATTGACTGGTGCAATATTATGAAGCAGCCGGAACCAGCGGTTGCCAGACCGCTCTCACCAGCAAAGCAATCCCGATCGAAATCAGAACGCCCTGTTCCAGGATCGTCACGTTGTACCGGTTCGCGAAAAACAGATACGTCCCCGCCATGCCCCAAAAATGAATTTCTCCCAGAAATCCCCGCATCCATTGCGGCTGCTGCGCGCCGGCACCCAATCTGGGTGAGAAAGCCGGCAGAAATTGCGGAACCCGTCTCAGATAGGCGGTGTACGCTTCTCCGCCTCGCGCGATCAACTTGCGCTCCTCGGCACGCACCAGCGCAAAGATCAGCATCGCCACCCCAATCAAAGCGAATAGCGCTCCTCCCGGCGGCATAAGAATTGTTAGCGCGAGCGTCAGCAGCCATGTTCCCAGATAAAGCGGGCATCGAACGAAACGATATGGTCCGCTCGCGACCAGGCGCTCCATTTGCAATTCCCTGTCTTTGACTGCGTCGGGTCCCAGATAAGCCGCGGCCCAGGTGCGAATCAACGCCGCCAGCAGAAGAAACGTCGTCGCAATTGCAATCACCAGGACGGTCGCGGATCCCATGGTAAGCAGGCCGCCCGCGGCGAGCGATCCGGCCAGCCACAGCCATGTCGAGCCGGGATGCGCACCCCCCAGTCGTTCCCACGGTGCCCAGAAGCCAACCGCGAAAATCGCAATCAGGCCGGCCCATCGGGCCCAAACTAAAAATTTCGATGAATTCATGTCCAGATGGACCGCCTGAGCGAGGTCGATTCGCAACGAACGATTTCAATTTGACCCACTACGCGCCTCTGCTCTTCTTTCTGTCATTCCCGAAGCGAATCTGTTTTTTCCCTCCGTGGAATGACCCGCAGGAAAGTTCATAACAGGCTCTAGACCGCTGCGCCTAAAGCGGCCATCAGTGCGTCGAAGTCTTCCAGTCCCGAATAATCAATCGTTACCCGGCCGCGTCCGTTTTTGTCTTCGATGCGAACCTTTAGGCCCAACTGGCGTTGCAGACGATCCTGTGCCTCGCGAACATTCGGATCCAGTGGATGTTTCGCCTTACCTTCGCTTCTTTTGCGCTTCCTTTCGGGGTCGATCAATCCCTGTACGTATGCCTCGGTTTGCCGAACTGACATCGATAACGCTACGACTTTCGTCGCCGCCTTCAGAATGTCCTCCGAGCTATCCAGCGCAAGCAGTGCGCGTGCATGGCCGAAGCTGAGATCGCCGGATTCCACCTTCCCCTGCACCGTCGGCGGCAGGCGAAGCAAGCGAAGAAAGTTGGCGACCGTTGCTCGGTCCTTTCCGGTTCGCTGCGCGACCTGTTCCTGGGTCATGTGAAAATCGCGGCCCAGCCACTCGTAAGCCCGCGCTTGTTCCATCGGGTTCAGGTCGGCGCGCTGGAGGTTTTCGACAATCGTCATCTCCATCGCCTGCTCGTCCGTGACCTGGCGCAGAATGGCGGGGACCGTAGTTTTTCCCGCTTTGACGGATGCCCGCCAGCGACGTTCTCCGGCAATCAGTTGAAATCGGCCATTCGGCAGCGGGCGCACAATAATTGGCTGGACGACGCCGTTGGCCGTGATCGAGCGGGCGAGTTCATCGAGCTTCTGCTCGTCCACGTGACCACGGGTCTGGTAAGGGTTTTGGTCGATGTGATCCGCCGGAATCTCGCGCGGCGTTCCACCCGCCATCGCGAACGGATCGTCGCTGTGGGTATCGGCCCACTTTTGCGCGTGCCCCTGCGATTTCGCCCCTTCGGGTGGAGCGGTGGTACGAAGCAGCGATTCCAGGCCTTTGCCCAGAGCACGGCGCTTAGGAGGTTCAATCCTGGCTTGATCTTTTTCTTCTATTCTTGGCATATGGCGAAACTCTCCATCGGTCTTTTCATCAAGCTGGATTTCGGATGCCAGCCAGCAATTCCGGCGAACACAGATCCGGGAATGCAATCCCAGACAACTCAGGTGTACGGCCAGAAGCGGACTTTGGAGCCGTCCTTGGCCCGTTTCGCATCGGCGCGGCGCGCCAGTTCCCGCGGACTTTCAATCTGATTGCGCAACAGGATCTCCCGCGCCAGCTCCATATACGCTTCCGCGCCGCGAGATCGCGGATCGTAGATCTGCACCGGTTTACCGTGGCTAGGCGCCTCCGCCAGTCGGATATTGCGCGGGATACTGGATTTTAACAATTTGTCCCCAAAAAACTCCCGAAGGTTCTCAGTCACCTGTTGCGCCAGGTTGGTTCGTTCGTCATACATTGTCAAGACAACCCCTTCAATCGATAACTCCGGCCGAAAACCATCACGGACCCGATCCAGCGTCTGCACCAGTTCGCTCACTCCCTCAAGTGCGAAATACTCCGCCTGCATCGGTATCAGCAGCGAATCGGCGGAAACAAGGGCATTCAGCGTCAGCAAATCGAGCGCCGGCGGGCAATCGAGAACGAACAACCGCTCCGGGCCCTTATAGCGTGCCAGGGCCTTTTGCAGCCGGTAGGCGCGATCCTGCGCATGCACCAGCTCCACATTTGCGCCAATCAAATGTTTGCTACTGGGGAGCAACTTCAGGTTCTCAATCCCGGTTTCGATGGCGGTTTCGGCAACCGTCGATTCGTCGATCAAAACGGTATAAATTGAAGAACGCTCCTCGTCGCGCGCGAACCCAAGACCTCCGGTGGAGTTGGACTGCGGGTCGCAGTCGATCAGCATGCAAGGGATGCCTTCAAGAGCAAACCCCGTTGAAAGATTGATGGCCGTGGTGGTCTTTCCAACGCCGCCTTTTTGATTCACGACCGCAATGATTTTTCGCATGGGCTGATTCGGAGGGTACCGAACCAAGGCCCTTCGCGCAATTGGCTCTGCTGTGTATTTCCGGGACGAATCTGTGGAAGATATTTGGGCCCCGGCTGCGAGGCCACGCTAGCTGCCTTGCTTTGAGCAATTTAGGAGATTCCTTCCGCGGAGAGAACATGATCTCGCAATATGATCGCGGTGGAAAACTTTTTTACAGCCTTGGTTGGGTAGCCACGCATTTGTTCCACGTGGAACAAATGCGCGCGGGAAAAGAGTTTAGCTGACACTGTTCCACGTGGAACACTCGTGTCCGTTTCCGCTAACGCCTTTTGCCCATTAATAGTACCCGCCGCCGTGTGCCAGGAATGGCCTCAGATTCCCAGCCAAAATTCGATAATTCCTTCATAATCCAAAGACTCTCCGCCTCCGTCGTTAATACGAAGCAATACCCGCTCCCGCCAATCCTCGTCTCCGCCTCCGCCAACGCTTCGTTCATCCTATCCACTGCCCTGAGCATAACCACGTCGAAGAGATGACTCGCAGGAAGCTCCTCAACGCGGCCCGCATGGACACAAGCATTCGCTAGCCGCAGTTCTCGTAAAGCCTCTCGAAGGAATGCAGTCTTCTTATTCTGTGACTCCGCAAGCGTGACGCGAATCTCGGGACGCGCGATCTGACACGGAATACCTGGCAACCCAGCGCCGGAACCAAAGTCGAGAACTGTTTCAACACCCTTAGGGATTCGTTGTGCCGCACGGAGGCATTCCGCAATGTGAAGTGACGCCATTGTCTTCGCATCGCGCACTGCAGTCAGGTTCATCCGCTTGTTCCAGTGGTACAGCAGACGGAAATATCCGGCCAACTGGGTCCAGCCTGCGCTCGGGATTGGCTGTACCAACATTGGCGCGATTAGTGTCTCTATTTCTTCAGCGTCCAGATCTGTCATAAGTCTCGATACTTTTGGGTGACACATTTTTATTTTTTTCTTGACACGGATATTTTCTACCTTGTACGCTGGCCGCCACCATGAGAAACCTCCTCCTGACTCTAATTTCTCCTGGATTGGTCTCGCCGTTGTGCCTGCAGGCAACGACACGAGTTCACTCGATCGAATTGTTGCGTGATGACGGTGCCAACTCTTTCATCCCAGTTTTTGCGAAACACAGCATCTTCCGTACCAAGCCAAAGCAACGGCCATTTATCCGGGATTTTGTCGGCAGTCCATTGTCGTATCAGCTTGACAAACTACATTTACAACCTGACCGCGGGATCGCCCGCGATCAATTACGCGACCAGCGAGGGAACATCCTCCAAGGGCTATTCGCTGGTTCCTGCCAACCAATATCTCTCCCCCAACTGCGGAGAAACGCGGCAGAACGCAAACGACGCTGGAGGCTTGGCCTAATGACAATTCCGGTACGGAGTTGAATTGCCTCCCATAACCTCGCAGTTCTTAGATGCAACTACTTCATAATAAAGGAGTTATAGGAAGCCAGAGACACCAGTCCCCTTGCGCCGATATATGGCGTCAAGGGGATTTGTGTGTCTGAATACTTTCTCGGGAAAAACATTTGAGGCTGTGTCTCATACTTACGTGCGCCTTTGCGCAAAACTTGTGAGAGCAAGTTGGTTCGAACGCACGAACGGCAAGTCTATCCCAAGGAGTCCGTAATAGGCCTCGGCTCCCAGGCGGCGGCAGCCTCGATGAACCGTAGAAACAGGAGTCGGCTGGCCTCGCTGGTTGCCACGGTTCGCTCAGGGTGCCACTGCAAGCCCAAAACAAAATGACCAGGCTGTGTTCCCTCGACCGACTCGACAACTGCATCCTGCGGACAGCGAGCGGTCACCCGCAGACCGTCGCCCACAAGCCCGATGGCTTGATGATGGCTGGAATTCACGTGCAATCGAAGAAAATCGGTTGTATGCGTTACCTCCTTACTTTCGCCGACGAAGTGCGCCAGTTGCGAATTTGGCTCAATCAGCACAGAATGCGCCACAGCAACGCTAGCTCCCGCGCGATGGTTCACTGGAATCGGAACGAGGTCCTGCACCAGCGTCCCAGTACGCCAGCAATTCAGCGATTGTGTGCCATAACAAATCGTCAGCAGCGGCTTATGCAGATTGTGCGCATCCTGCAGCAGCAGCTCGTCCACGTTTTCCCGCGCCAGATCGGGATCGGCGGTAGCGGGTTCACGTTCCGCCCCGTATTTTGCGGGGTTAACGTCAGCATGGCTGCCCGGCAACAGAAATCCCTGGCAACTGGTCGCGAGATCGGCAATCTCAGCGGGCTCAAGCGATAACACAATCTGCACCGGTTCGCCACCCGCTTGCTGGATCGCGGAGGCGTATTGCGGCCACGTGCGTTGGTTGTACTCGGTTTGGGCAAGAGTTGGCATTGGGATTCCAATTCTGGGTCGATTTCGCTGATAGTGCATCATTTTAGGAGATGTTGGGTATCGCAATGCTACTTTCGCTGGCTCAGTGTATTCATCGATCAGGGATGCCAAATGTTGGAATCAATCTTCCATGTGGTTTGCCAAAGCGGTATTTGGCCGGATTTATGACACGTAGTGGCATTAAAATTCCCACTTATAGTGGCCTTCTCAGTCAGAATGTCTTTGACATCGATGGTCCGCTGCCCGGTCGCCTATATGTGAAGAAGTCGCGCCCGCATGCCGCAGGTACATCTCGGAAATTTGATCGCGCACGCGGCGAGTCAGCGCGTCGGCCGTTTTGCTTGTATATCCGGCGGTCGAAATTGGCGCGCCGACCACCAAAAGCAGAGGTCGCGGCGTTAGATGATACGTATGCATCGGCATCAACTCGTATGTCCCGATCAGCGCCATCGGCACAATCGGTACATGGGCGCGGATGGCCATATAGGCTGGGCCGCTGAGAAAATCCTGCAGACAACCGTCGGGCGCGCGCCCGCCTTCGGGGAATATGACTAGCGGCATGCCCGCCTGTAACGCCTTCACCCCGCGGTTCAGGCTGGCCAGGGTCGAGCGCAAACTGGTGCTGTCCACGGGGATCTGGCCCGAGCGCTGCAAATACCATCCGATAAATGGAGTCGTGAACAGATCGTGTCGCGCCAAAATACGAAATTGGAATGGAAGCTTGCTCAACACCACAGGCGTGTCCATGTACGAAAGGTGGTTCGAAACGTATACCGCGGCCTGTGATCGCTGAAAATTCTCCTCGCCCACCAATCGCACGCGCGAGAACGCAATCCATAGCAACACTCCGCCCCAGGTCTTCGCAATCAAGTGCTGGACGCGCCCGCTGCCGTCGAAAAGAGACGCGATCAGCGCGATGCTGCCAAATGCGGCCGTCGCCAGGAGAAACAACGGTATCAGCACCAGGTAGGTGAGCCAGCGAAAGAACGCTTGATGGGGCGGCGGCACGGGATTGGGCAATGCCGGGCCAGGCCATACCGGTCCAAGGTCATCCGAACCGATCGGCCCAGTCGGTCCCGCGCAGCGCTCCGCAGCTTCAGGCGTAAAGCCGGTCTCCACCTCTCCCCCAGGTCTAGGCATGCGCTAGACCTTGTCCCCTGCGGTGAGCAGCGGTTCTCGCAATGCTCCGATCAGATAGACAGACCCGGCGCAGACAATAAGGCTATCGGCTGCGGCTTCTGCCTGCGCCATTGCCATCGCTTCGTCGGCGGAGGCGGCGCGTTGCGGTTCAATGCCAAGCAGTTGCGCGACAGCGGCCAGGTCGTCGATATCCGCCGTTCGAGGCGAATTGACCGGCGTTAGAATCACGCGATCGAAGACAGGAAAAAGAATCTGTGCCATCTCCTCGAATGCCTTTTCACGCAGGCACCCAAAGACTAGCGTTCGCCGCCCGGCCAGCGAATATCGTCCCAGCGCGGAGCGCAACGTCCAGGCTCCTGCGGGATTGTGCGACACATCCAGCAGTACGGCGGCGCGATCGCCTGCGCGCGGAAAAAGTTCCAGGCGTCCCGGCCATCTGACGGTGCGGATTCCTTCGGCAATTTGATGCGGTGCTATATTGTAACCGTGGTTGTTACATAGCTCACATGCAGCCGCCGCCGCCAGCGCCGCATTGCGATGCTGGTGAGTTCCGGCCAATGCCGGCCGCAGTTCCACTAATGTTCCCGCGACGGTTACAGAATAAGGGTTTCCATAAAATCCGCTGTCATTTTTTTCGCTGTCGCGGCGCGGCGGCATGAATTCGACCGCGCTGACGCCGCGCACATTCAGCGCGGCTGCAACTTCTCCCAACGCCTGGCTTGCCGCGGGATGTTGGGGCAACGTGACCAACACGCCGTTCTGCCGCAATATGCCGGCCTTTTCTCTCGCGATCAGGTCGATGCTCCCGCCCAGCCACTCGGTGTGATCGAGCGAAATATCGGTGATCACAGAAATCGTCGGCTCGACAATATTGGTTGCGTCCAGGCGACCGCCCATCCCTACTTCCAGTACCGCTATGTTGATCGATTGCTCGGCAAAATAAAGAAACGCGACCGCCGTCATGGTTTCAAAGAAGCTGGGGTGTTGCGGCAGCTTGCCTTCCCGCACCAGACGCGCGCCCGTTTCGTCCACGCGAAAGTAGAGCCGGGCAAAATCATCGTCGGAAATCTCGACGTCATTGATTCTCACGCGCTCATTGACGCGCGAAAGGTGCGGCGAAGTATAGAGTCCGGTGCGATAACCCGCAATCTTCAAGATGTTCGCGAGCACCGCCGCTGTCGAACCCTTGCCGTTGGTACCGGCAATCAGCACGCTGTGAAACGCAAGCTCTGGCGCTGCAAGCGCCGCGGTGAGAATGCGCATCTCCGCCAGGTCGAACTTCCTAGGCGGCGCGTTCGTAACGCCGTGTTGGTTGGCGACGTTGGTCTGGGCCAGCTCGTGCCCGCGCGCATACAAGCTCTCAATCGCCTGAGCATAAGACATGGCTAAGATTGTAGAAGATATCCTTCGCGCGGGAAAAAGCACAGTTCGTTCCCGTTTAGTCGCTTGCGGTCTAACGCTTCACAGTGAAGCAGGAATCAGGCCGGTACAGCGATGTTATGAGCGCTCTGCGTATTGACGTTTGGTTTCCGCATCGATTTCGTTGCCAGGAGCAAGGCGGTAGTGATGTTCTTCGACGATCAGCACGCGCTCCGCTGGTACGCAAACTTGCCAGGCGAAAATGAGACTTGAACGCCCCGCCATCGGTCGGCGTCGCGATTTATGCCAACGCGCGGACGACAGATGCCGCGGAAGTCTTCCAGTCGGGCAATCGGCAATCGAACTCCAGCGCGATTTTCTCGCAATTCAGTTGAGAATTCAGGGGCCGCTCCGCTGGAGTGGGATACTCCGCGGAAGGGACCGGTACCAGTCGTGCAAACTTTGTCTCTTTGCCCTTTGTCGTGCTCGCGCGCAACCTGACCGCTTCATAGGCGAAGCCATGCCAGCTTGTCTTTCCCGCAGCCGTCAGGTGGTACACCCCTGACTGAGCAGCGGCAAACTCGTCTTTCCGCCAGCGCGCGGCAATTGACGCAGTGGCCTTTGCTATGTCGCGAGACCAGGTGGGCGCGCCAATTTGATCGTCGACAATCCGCAGCTCTTTCCTTTCCGCCGCCAGCCGCAAAATTGTCAACAGAAAGTTCTTCCCTTCGCCGCCGTACACCCAACTGGTTCGCAGCACCAGGTACGGAATCCCAGCAGCCGCCAATGCCCGTTCCCCACCCAGCTTGCTTTTGCCATACACGTTCAGCGGATTGGTGCGATCGTCTTCGGCATAAGGCGTTGCTTTCCTCCCATCAAAAACGTAGTCAGTGGAATAGTGAATCAAAGCCGCACCAACAATTTTCGCCTCTGCTGCCAACGTCGCTACCGCTTCGGCATTGATCCGCCGCGCGAAGTCAGGCTCGCTTTCCGCCTTATCGACCGCTGTGTAGGCTGCCGCGTTCACAATCAAATGCGGTCGTAAGTCCCGCACCGCGTCGCGGATCGCGTAGTCCGAACTTAGATCCAGATCGTCGTGACCGGTGGCTGTCACTTCGCCCAAGGGCAACAACGAGCGTTCCAGCTCCCGACCCACCTGGCCATCCCGACCGGTGAGGAGAATGCGCATTTCGCCGGAATGCCTGGCCTTCATGATTCAGCCTCGCGCAGGACTTGCAGCAGATAATTGCCGTAGCCGCTTTTGCCAAGCTTCGTCGCCAACCGTTCCATCTGCGCTGCATCAACGTATCCCAGGCGATAGGCGATTTCCTCCGGACAAGCCACCTTCAATCCCTGGCGCTTTTCAATGGTCTGGATAAACGACGCCGCCTCGATCAATGAATCCTGCGTGCCCGTGTCCAGCCATGCGAAGCCGCGGCCCATCACCTCGACGTGCAACTGCCCTCGTTCCAGATACCAGCGATTGACATCGGTAATCTCCAGTTCGCCTCGCGCGGACGGCTTCAATGATTTCGCAACGTCAACTACTTGTTCGTCGTAAAAATAAACTCCTGTGACGGCGAAGCGAGATTTGGGATCACGGGGTTTCTCTTCAATGGAGATCGCCCGATTGTTGGCGTCGAACTCGACCACTCCGTACCGTTCAGGATCGTGCACGGGATAGGCAAACACGGTCGCGCCTTTTTCCCGCTGCGCGGCGCTTTGCAACATTCGAGAAAGATCGTGACCGTAAAAAATGTTGTCGCCAAGGACCAGCGCGGAACGCTGCCCGTCAATATATTGCTCGCCAATCAGAAAAGCCTGCGCGAGTCCGCCAGGTTGCGGCTGCACTGAGTATTGAAATTCGAGGCCCCACTGTTCGCCAGTTCCCAAAAGCGCCGCGAACCGCGGAGTGTCCTCCGGCGTCGAAATGATCAGCACGTCGCGAATGCCCGCCAGCATCAGCGCCGACAGCGGGTAGTAGATCATCGGCTTGTCGTAGACAGGCAGCAATTGCTTGGACGCTGCAATCGTCAACGGATATAGCCGCGTTCCTGAACCTCCCGCAAGAATGATTCCTCGCACGCTCACCTCGCAACCTTTCCCGCGGCGTTTCTTCCATTTCTGTCGT
>JBOGLY010000037.1:0-11425 GCA_050746425.1 Acidobacteriaceae bacterium | reverse complement strand
GCATCGCGGAGTTCATCAAGCATCTGAACCGCGGCAAACAGACCCTCCACGATAAGCCGATCTATATGGAGGCAGAGCGCGACAATGTCGTGATGGAAATCGCCATGCAATACAACGACGGCTATTCGGAGACAGTCTTCACTTTCGCCAACAACATCAATACCGTCGATGGGGGGACGCATCTATCCGGCTTCCGTACGGCGTTGACGCGCACCATCAACGCGGCTGGCCAGCAGATGGGTCTTTTCAAGGACCTCAAAGAGAATCTCTCCGGCGACGATGTTCGCGAAGGCCTGGTGGCCGTGATCAGCGTTAAGCTGCCGCAGCCACAGTTCGAAGGCCAGACCAAGGGCAAGCTGAATTCCGACATCAGCGGCACGGTGCAGTCGTTTTTGAATGAGCGGCTGGGGATGTTCCTGGAACAAAACCCGCCCATCACGCGCCGCATCATCAACAAGGCGATTGAAGCGTCGCGCGCGCGCGAAGCGGCCCGCAAGGCCCGCGATCTTACCCGCCGCAAAGGCGCGCTCGATGGCGGCGGACTGCCGGGCAAATTGGCGGATTGCAGCGAGCGCCGTCCGGAACGCTGCGAGCTCTACCAGGTCGAGGGCGAATCGGCCGGCGGCACCGCCAAGCAGGGCCGCGATCGCCGCTACCAGGCCATTCTTCCGCTGAAAGGCAAAATCCTCAACGTCGAAAAAGCGCGCTACGACAAGATGCTCGGCCACGAAGAAATTCGCGCCATGATCACTGCCCTTGGCTGCGGCATCGGCAAAGAGGACTTCGACGCCAGCAAGCTGCGCTACGGCAAATTGATTCTGATGACCGACGCCGATGTGGACGGCTCGCACATTCGTACGCTGCTGCTTACTTTCTTTTTCCGCCACATGACGGAGTTAATCAAGCGCGGGCACGTCTACATCGCCCAGCCGCCGCTGTACCGCATCAAGAAGGGCAAATTCGAGCAGTACATCAAAGACGACCGCGAATTTGTCAATGTAATGGTGAAGCGCGCGTCCGATGGAATCCTGGTTCGCTACGGCGCGAACGCGGCCACGCTGGAAGGCGCGGCGCTGACCCGCTTCATGGGGCATTTGAACGAGTATCTCGGCTTCTTCGACAAAGTGAACAAGCGTCTGCGCAATGAAGAGGTGACTTCCCTGCTGGCGAAGCTTGAACTGGTCAAGCGCGCCGACTTCGAAGGCGCTGCCGCCGCGCCCCCGCCCAAACTCGTCAAGCTGCACAGCAAGCTTGAGGCGATGGCGAAAAAATATCAGTTCAAGTCCGTCGGCGATCCGGTCCACGATGAAGAACACCAGACCTACTCGTTGAGCTTCCGCGATGCGCAAGGGGCGGAGCGGTCGATCGATTGGACGCTAGCAACGTCGCCGGAATATCGGCAGATGATGTCGAAATATATTTCGATTAAGGAGCCGCTGGAAGGGCCGTTTCTGATCGAATCCGCATTGAAGGCCGCACCTGCGACGGATGAAGAGATTTCAGAAGCTGCCGAAGGAACTGCTAGCGCAAAGCAGCCCGGCAAGCGGGCCGTCAAGGTGGCTCAAGACCCGGTGGAGAAGCAATCGCCGCGAGAGTTGTTCGAATACGTCATCGAGCAGGGGCGGAAAGATTACCAAGTACAGCGATATAAAGGGCTCGGAGAGATGTCCGATGCGCAGCTTTGGGAAACGACGATGGACCCGGAACGGCGCACGCTGTTGCAGGTGAAGCTGGAAGATCTGGCGGAGTCCGAACAGATTTTCTCCACGCTGATGGGAGAGGATGTCGAGTCCCGGCGCAAATTCATTGAAGACAATGCGCTCGACGTGAAAAACCTGGACATTTGATTCGGCAACGGGAATCCACGTTTTCGGCAAAATTGTTGATGGATTGTGCTGGATAGTCGAAAGATTATTCAAACGTATTGAACGATTGTGCAGCGGCCAATCGTGCTCCGCCGTTAACAGTTTGCGAAACCCGATTGGCTGGAACATCGAGCTGACGCGCCAGTTCAGCGGCGCTCATGGGCAAAGCTCCCCAATCCTCCGGGATATGCTCGCCTGGGATGTATCGCAAAGCATTGCCATCATTTTCCCCTGAGTGAGAATCGACAATTTCATCGTCGGAAGATCCCTGGCCGCCAGTGGCCCACGAAAAGCACATCCGCCAATGGTCGTTGATGCGGGGCTGTATTGATAGCATCGGTCCCTTTCAACAGACTCCCAACAATTGCCAGGTAGCACTCGCAAATCCGTCAATGTTACTGCGGCCTCCAGCCGATCCAATTTCAACTGTGCTGGGCGTTCGGCAAATGCCTTGAAACGCTTTCTCATGTTGAGCTGGCCAAATGGCCTGATCGGATGGCAAGCCGAATTTGATGCGAGAATTGGTTGCAAGGATGAGACCATGAAATTTCTTTGTTGCCTGCTGTTGCTGGTTCCCTTGGCTGGCGCGCAAACCGGCTCGCCGCTGGCACCGCCGCCCGAGAATGCGCAACCCGCGGCCCGGACTGCGCCGGCCACACACCCCGACAATGCTTATTGGCGAAAGCACAATGAACAGATGCTGACCGACTTTCCCGATCTCGCGCGGTATAAGGAGGCTGACTTGAAGCTCGGGCCTCCTGCGCCGGGTGAGAACCGGGTCGTGTTCATGGGCGATTCCATTACGGATGCATGGGGCAACCCCACCGGCGTATTTTTTCCGGACAAGCCATACATCAATCGCGGCATCAGCGGCCAGACCACGCCGCAGATGCTGGTTCGCTTTTGGCAGGATGTGGTCGCGTTGCAGCCGAAGGTCGTCGTCATATTGGGAGGGACAAACGACATCGCGGGAAATACCGGGCCGTCTACGCCGGAGATGATCGAAGACAATTTGATGGCGATGACGGACATCGCGAAAGCGAACAAGATTCGCGTGGTGCTTGCATCCATTTTGCCGGCCGCGGATTACCCCTGGCAGCCGGGGATCGATCCAAGGGCTGAAATTGGTGCGCTGAATCGCTGGATGCGCAACTACTGCTCGCGAAAAAGATGCGTCTATCTCGATTATTATTCGGCCATGGTCAACCCGGAACAGGGCATGAAAACGGAGTTGACCATCGATGGCGTGCATCCCAACGCGGAAGGCTACAAGGTGATGACTCCTCTGGCCGAGAAGGCGATCGCCAAGGCGCTCAAGATGAAAGAGAAATAGAACATTCCACCGATCTCACCTGGATTCAGTGCTTCCATTCAAGCTGTAAACTAGAAAGATGCGGCAGTGTGCGTTTTCCACGCTGCCGGGCCCCTTGCAGGTATCTTGACCCGATGGATTCGCTGGATTCAATGGATTCGATCACCGTTCGCGGCGCACGCGTTCACAACCTGAAGAATATCGACTTTGAGATTCCGCACGGCCAGTTGACGGTCGTGACCGGCGTTTCCGGGTCGGGAAAATCTTCGCTAGCCTTCGACACCATCTATGCCGAGGGCCAGCGGCGTTACGTCGAATCTCTATCGGCATACGCACGACAATTTCTGGAACGGATGGAGAAGCCCGACGTGGACCAGATCGACGGTCTGGCTCCGGCGATTGCCATCAAGCAGAAAAATGCAACGCGAAATCCGCGCTCCACGGTCGCGACCGCAACGGAGATTTACGATTATCTGCGGCTGCTGTATGCCCGCTGCGGGACGATGTTCTGCCTGACCTGCGGCGGCATTGTGAAGCGCGACAGCGTGGATGAAATTGCCGACGCGGTCTTGAAATTGCCGGAAGGAACGCGCATTCTGGCGCTGTTTCCAGTGGTGTTGCCGGACGCGGAAGTGGAAAGCGAAAACTCGGCGGCGAAGAAGAAATCTGCCAGGAAAGCGGCCAAAACCGCGAAGAAAAATGTCGCGGGGCCGACGAAGAAAGACGGCAAGCCGGTAACGAAAGCGGAGGCCGCGCGGGTTGCGTCGCTGGCGGCATCGCGGAAGACAGCGAAGATCAACCGATATGCCACGGATTATGTGCCGGATGCCGAGGAGGTCCCCCGAGCGCCGGTCGATCCCCGACGGCAGCGGTTGGGCGAGTTGCGCCAGCGCGGCTTCAACCGTCTCTATCAGAACGGAAACATCTATGAATTTTCCACGCCGGAATCGCTGCTGGAGCTGAATTTTTCGCAGCCACTTTTCGTTCTGATCGACCGCATCGTTGTCTCCACGGAAGCGCGGGCGCGCATTGTGGACGCGGCGGAGATGGGCTATCGCGAAAGCGGAGAAGTCATTTTCGAAATAATTCCGCGTGCCGGTGAAACCGTCCAGGAGACGACGGCGAAAGAGCGAGCGCAGCTTCGCTTCTCCGGCGCGTATGCCTGCAAGCATTGCAACCGCATCTATCGCGAGCCAGAACCGCCGCTGTTTTCGTTCAACAACCCTTATGGCGCTTGCGCACGCTGCGAAGGGTTCGGCAACACCATTGACTTCGATCTTGACCGGATTATTCCAGACAAAACGCGCACGCTGAACGAGGGCGCCATCGATCCCTGGGTGAGGCCGAAATACCGGCCCATGTTCGGTGAAATGCGCCGCGCGGCGAAAGAAAGAAACCTTCCCCTGGATGTTCCATGGAAGGATCTCGGGGCCGAGCATCAGAATTTTATTTTGAACGGCGACAAATCGTTCCCAGGCATTCGAGGCTTTTTTGCGCATTTGGAGCACAAGAAATACAAACTGTATGTACGCGTTTTCCTGAGTAAGTATCGCGGCTATGCGCTGTGCCCGGAGTGCAACGGCAAACGCCTGCGCGCTGAGGCCCGCGCGGTTCGAATTGGCGGGTGCGACATTTGCGACGTGACCGCGTTGACCGTGGGAGAGGCTCAGGCTTTTTTTGCGCAACTTCGCCTGGGGCCGGCACAGATGGAGATGGCGGGGAGAATCCTTGAGGAAATACGTCAACGCCTCGGATTTCTGAACGATGTCGGCCTCGATTATTTGTCACTCGATCGACTTTCATCCACGCTGTCTGGCGGCGAGGCGCAGCGGGTACAACTGGCGACTTCGCTGGGATCGCAGTTGGTGGGCGCGATGTACGTGCTGGACGAGCCTTCGATTGGACTGCATCCCCGCGATACGGGCAGGCTGATTCGAATTCTGGAAGGCCTGCGCGATCTGGGAAACACAATTCTCGTGGTCGAGCACGACGCGGATATTATTCGCGCGGCGGATTATCTGCTGGATCTCGGCCCCGGCGCGGGAGAATTGGGCGGCAAGCTGTTGGCTTGTGGCACCCTGCCGGAGTTGATGGCTTCGCCGAATTCATTGACCGGAAAATATCTTCGCGGCCAGCTTTCGATTCCGGTTCCCTCGCGGCGGCGCACCCCGGGGAATGAGTGGCTGCGGCTGACTGGCGCGCGCGCACACAATCTGCAGTCGGTCGACTGTGAAATTCCGCTGGGGCTGCTCGTCTGCATCACCGGCGTTTCCGGCTCTGGAAAGTCCACGCTGGTGCATGATGTGTTGTATCGCGCGTTGGCCCACCGCCTGGGTGAGGGCGAGATCGCGGACCCGACGCATTTGTACGACACTCTGGAGGGTTCGCAATATATGGACGGCGTGGTGCTGGTCGATCAGTCGCCCATTGGGCGAACGCCGCGATCGAATCCGGTGACCTACATGAAGGCATTCGATGGCATTCGCGATCTGTATGCCTCGTTGCCCGATGCGAAACGCCGGGGCTACACCCCAGGATTTTTCTCCTTCAACGTTCCTGGTGGCCGTTGCGATGTCTGCCAGGGTGACGGCACGGTGACGGTGGAAATGCAATTCCTGGCCGATGTGGAACTGCCGTGCGAGGAATGCAATGGCACGCGATTCAAAACAGGCGTGCTGGAAGTCCGCTATAAAGGCAAGAACATCCACGATGTACTGAACATGACGATGAAAGAGGCGCTCCAGTTTTTCGCCGGGCACATAAAGATTCAAGACCGCTTGCGCGTACTGGACGATGTCGGCCTGGGATATGTGCGGCTGGGCCAATCGGCGACGACGCTATCCGGCGGCGAGGCACAGCGAGTGAAACTGGCATCGCATTTGGCAAATGCACGACCCGCGGGCGGCCATTCCGCCGTCAAGCGCGCGAAGAATCGCCTGCTCTACATCCTTGATGAGCCCACGACGGGCCTGCATTTCGACGACGTCAGCAAATTGCTTTCCGCGCTGAGGCAGTTGATCGATGGCGGCGGATCGCTGTTGGTGATTGAGCACAATCTGGATGTGTTGAAGGCGGCTGATTGGATAATCGACCTGGGCCCGGAAGGCGGGCGGCGAGGCGGGAAGATCGTGGCAACCGGAACTCCAGAACAGATCGCGGCGGTTCCAGGTTCTCACACTGGGCAGTGGCTAGCGCGGGTTTTGAAGCCTTCCAATCAATCGGTTGGTTTGATAGCGGTAGGAAATTGAAAATGCGATCTGTTGTATTTAGCTGCGCGCTGGCGGCGGCATTGTTGACGGCTGCGATGTGGGTACAGGCGCAGACCACGCCCCTTCCTCCAGGAACGTCCGATCCCACAGTAAATGCTCCGGCTTCCGCGGCCACTTTTCTGACTGGAGCGGAAAACGCAATTGCGCGCGAGGATTATGGTGGGGCCGAGACGCTGTTGAGCAAGGCGCTGGCCGCGGAGCTGGCGGATTCGCCGGAGCGCGCGAGAATATTTTACGATCGCGGATACATCGAAGAAATGCAGCACCAGCCTGCCGCGGCGGAAGCCGACTTTCGCGAAGCGGAATCGATCGACCCGAAGCAGTTTGAATCCTTTGCCGCGCTTGGCCGTCTACTGGCGCAGCAGCGGCAATGGAAGCAAGCTCGCCAGCAACTGGAAACAGCCGCCAAGCTGCAACCCGCAAGCGGCAATGCGCGAGAAGCTGTTGCGGGCGTCGCGCGCACGCTGGCGCGTGTCGATGGCGAACTGCACGACTATGCCGCGGCCAGCGATGCTTTGCTGGCGGCGCTGAAATTGACACCCGAACAGACGGACGACACATTTTTCGCGGCGCAATTGGCGGAAGACACAGGTGCGTACGACGGCGCGGAAAGGGAATATAGAAAGGTCATCGCTGAAGACCCAGATTCGATATCGGCGGCGGCGGGGTTGGCGCGGGCGCTGAATCATCAGCGGAAATTTGCCGACGCGGAGTCTGCTCTGCAACCTGCATTAGCGCGGGAGCCGAACGATCCTACCCTGCTGGCGTTGTCCGTGACGGCGCTCGCCGGTGAGGGAAAGACGCAGGCGGCGGTGCTGCAATTGGCGACCCTGCATCTACAAAACCCAAATCAGCCCGCCGTGACGCGCATGTTGGCCGACCTATACAGCAGTGTCGGCCAGCCGGAAAAAGCCGCGCCGTTGTATCAGGAATTGCTCGCCAACGATAAAAACAACCCAGACCTACTGACCGCGGCGGGCGAAAACCTGATGCATCGAAAACAGTGGGCGCAAGCAGTGGAGACATTTGAAAAGTCACTGCGGATTCAGCCGGCGCAACAAGACGCGTGGAGCGGACTGGCGTTCGCCGCGTGGAGAAACGGGCAATACGCATTGGTGCTAACGGCGCTGGATCGCCGCGCACAAACCGTGGGCGAGAGTCCGGCAACCCTGTTTTTGCGGGCCACCGCGCTCGATCACCTGCACCAGACAAAACAGGCGGTTCAGTACTACCGAAAATTCCTCAGCGTCGCGACAGATGCATATGCGGACGAAGCACAGCAAACAAGGCAAAGGCTAAAGGCGCTGGAGAAATAGAATTCCCTCAATGCAGCAACGTTGCGGACCCCCTGTAATCCTCAGTCAGATTCTCTACAATAAAACTGCACCCAACTTCGCGACACGGAAGTTTTCTAATTGATTGCATCGCCCCTGACGCTTCTCCCGATGCTGGAACCAGAGCTGACGAATTCGACATCCCCGTTGCGCCTGCAGGACATTTTCTCTACGGAGTATCGACGACTGCGCCCACGCGCTCCCATGCCGTTATTTCACATCAGCTTTTATCCGTTCACGGGAATCAATACAACGATCCGCCTGCGCGAAGGCAAGGCGTATGTGCGGCTTTCAGACATGCTGGAAGGCGCGCCAGACAGCGTGATTCGTGCGATTGCGCACATCCTGCTGGCCAAGCTTTACCGCAAGCCGATAGAGCCGATCCATGCCGATCGCTACCGGCGGCACGTTGGCAGCGAGGCGGTTGTCCGCCAGGCGGAGACGGTGCGGCGCAATCGCGGCAGAAAGAATGTCTCCACTGCACAGGGTCGCTATTACAACCTGGATGAAGTCTTCGATCAACTCAATGGGGAATTTTTTCATGGCCTGCTGGGCCGGCCGGTGCTGACATGGAGCGCTCATTCGGCGCGTCGTCAATTGGGCCACTACGATGCCGCGCACAATACCATTGTGGTCAGTCGCGTGTTCGACCGCCCGGATACGCCGCGCTATGCGATCGAGTACCTGGTGTTCCACGAAATGCTGCACTTAAAACATCCAGTGCGGATGCGAGGCGGAAGGCGGTGCGTCCACTCGCGGGAGTTCCAGCGGGAAGAAAAGATGTTTCCGCAACTGGAGCAGGTGAAGGAATTTTTGAAGAAGTTGTAGGAGAGAATTGAGACACCGCGCACGAGAGGTTTCTGACCTCGGCGCATGAAGGCCTGTTCCAACGCCCTCTGATCCGGACTGAAGTCCGGGGTCTACCAAGCACGCTAGCTGGCGACGGTGTGCGCTGCCGGTTTTTGCTTTCGCCCATGTTTGATTGGAAGCGGATGCTTCTGCGCCCATACGATCAATAGCACTCCGGCAACCATGGAGCCAATGCTGGCGACCTGGGCGTTGCTCATGCCGAAATAAAGCTTTGGGTTGATGCGAACAAACTCCACTAAAAAGCGCGCCAGCCCGGTCCAGACCAGGTACTCGCCGGTGATTAGACCCATGGGCTTCTCGCCCCGTCCGCGTCGCCACAGGTACCAGGCGATGACCAGCGCGGCGATAAACTCATAAATCGGCGTCGGTTGCACGCGTTGCAAAGTGGGTACCAGGCCATGCGGAAAACTGACGCCCCACGGCAACGAGGTTGCGATGCCGTAATCGCCATCGCCAGACGTGAAGCACCCAAGCCGACCCACCCCATAGCCGACAGCGGCCGCGGGAGCGGCAAGATCGAGCATCCCAAGCGCGCCAACTTTTGCGACGCGACCCTGCCACATCAACACAAGTATTGCCGCAACCAGTCCGCCAAACCACGCGAAGCCGGCGCGGTCCAGCAGAAGCTGCATGGGAATCTGCATCAGTAGATGTGGCGACTCAAACACATGCCACAGCTTTGCCCCGACAATGCCCGCCACCGTGGCTAGCGCAGTTACGTTGATGGCATCCGCCTGGACGCCTTTGCGTTGAAAGTTTTTATACAGGACCCAGCAGCCGGATACGGCGGCCAGCCAAAGCAGAATGCCGAAGGTGCCAATTTCGAAATGCCCAATATGAATAAATGGATACATGAAGACAAATTCCCGGTATTTCCAGTATAAGTGAATCGCATGGGCACCAAAGTGTCGAGCATGCCGCGGCTTGGTTTTCCACCGCTCACGCAATCCCGGAATTTCCGTCCTACAATCAACGATGGAATTGCATATTTCATGATTGAACCGAGTTACGAGCGCGGCCTCGAGTGCTTCATCACCAGGCAGCAGATCCAGCAGCGAGTCAGCGACCTTGGTTCGGAGATCAGCCGGGACTTTGCCGGGCAGTCGGTTGTGCTGATTGGCGTGCTGAAGGGTGCCGCGATCTTCGTGGCCGACCTGGCCCGCGCCATCAATCTCGACTGCACGTTCGACTTCCTGGCCGTCTCAAGCTATGGCGTGGCCATGCGTTCCAGCGCCGTTCGCCTGATCAAAGACGTGGACCTGCCGATCGACGGCAAAAACGTGATCCTGGTGGAGGACATTCTAGATACCGGGCGAACACTTTGCTATTTGAAAAATATGCTGCTGGCGCAAGGGCCGGCTACACTGAAAATCGCGGCGTTTCTGGACAAGCCTGAAAGGCGCCTGTGCGGCATTCAAGCGGACTATGTTGGCTTTGTCATTCCCAATCGTTTCGTGGTCGGCTACGGCATGGATTTCGCCGAACGCTACCGCAACCTTCCGGACATTTATTTCATGCCGGCCGAACCTCCCACGGACATATGGGAGTAAACAACCTCCATTCCGCATCCAAATAAGCAGACAGGAATACTGAACGATGACTGCCTCTTCTTCTCCCGAACTTGCAGACGAATTTGAAATTTCCAGCTTCGACGTCGCGGGATTTGCCGCGAACGCCCTGCGCGACTGGCAAAGCCTGGCCGCGACAATTGATCACACTCTGCTGAAACCAGATGCGACTTCCAGCGACGTGCGGCGCCTGTGCGAGGAAGCGCTTCATTATCGTTTCGCCTGCGTCAGTATCAACCCGTGCTGGATCGCGCTGGCGCACAGCATTCTTTCCGGTTCCGGCGTGACCGTTGGCTCCGTCGTCGGATTTCCACTCGGCGCATCGCTGACCCACAACAAGCGCGAAGAGGGAGAGTCCGCCTTGCGATTAGGCGCGCGGGAGCTGGACATGGTGATTCACATTGGCGCGTTGAAAAGCGGCGACAATGCAACCGTGCAAAGCGATGTGCGCGCCATGGTAGAGATAGCACACGAGGCTGGCGCTCGCCTCAAAGCCATCCTGGAAACCTGTCTGCTAACACTGGAAGAAAAACTGCGCGCATCGGAAATTTGCGTTGCCGCGGGAGTGGATTTCCTGAAGACAAGCACAGGATTTTCTACCGGCGGAGCGACAGTCGACGATGTAAGTCTGCTGCGCGGAGTCGCCGGCGGTCGGTGCGGCGTGAAAGCGGCCGGCGGGATTCGCACGCTCGAAGCGGTTCGCGACATGCTGGAAGCGGGCGCAAGCCGGATTGGTACCTCTTCCGGCGTGACGATTTTGGAGAGCTACATGGAAGAGCAACGCACCGGACGGGATTTTCTTGCGGAACCAGCGGTGGCATCCTCCAAGTAGTGAGACTCGGCTCTATCGACGTCCTGAGCATCAAAGACTTTGTCTGCAGCGCGGGAAATCTTGTGGAACTCATCGCGCGTCACTACGCTATGCTGAAGAGCAGGCGATGAGTCCCAGCAAACGCAAATCCGCAGCCGAAACGTCCGCACCAGACCGGAAGGAAGCCACGCCCCAAAACGCAGTCATTTCTAACGGCGCAGACCCGCGAGAGCCGAAAAATGACTCGAAAGCCGTCGGTACCCACAAGTCTGCAGCCGAGCACCATGGGTTCGAAGGCGACTATCGCCCCGCTTCCACGGCTGCGCTTCGCAACGAGCCGAGAATCGACTCACTGCAAGGTGACTTTCTTACCAGACTTGCGGATGCCCTGAACAC
>JBOGLY010000036.1:0-11525 GCA_050746425.1 Acidobacteriaceae bacterium | reverse complement strand
GTGCTGGAGCTGGGGATTGCACTGCCTGCGGTGGCGGGAGACGATGGAGGCGGGCCAGATGTTTTTGGCTCCAAGGCGCAGCCGCAGACGCTGGGCAATGCCCACAGCAGCCCGAAGCGCAGCGTCTCCGCAACTTGCAGCGATGGAAAAGGAGGAAGCCACGCATGCACTTCTTCCTACAGCGCACAGGGGGGCGAATTGCCGGAGCAGCCGGCTGCCGACTGGACCGGGGGTCTGGGCCCGAGCTACACGGTTTCGCTGGCGCTGCCTGGGAGCAGCTCGCAGGACCTGTGGGACCCGGACGGGCGCAAAAAACATTCTTCGTGGAGCAACCAGTTGCGCGAGGCAGCGGGATGTCCAGTGTGCCCCGGAAAGCGCTTCGATCCGCGCCGCGAGAAGATGCCTTATCGCGAATGGATGCAGACGACGTGTCCAGGGATACTGAGGGTTGGAAGTCAGTAGAGACGAGAGAATTTTTCTCCGACATTTCGCCAATTATCCCGGCGGGTGAGAATCAAAGGTCTGAAGATGACCCAGGTGAGCTTCGCGCACCTGGGGCACCCAAGTCATCTTTGGCGCGAGTCATCCGCGGATTGCGGCGCCCATGGTGAATCCCAGGATGAGCAACACCCACCACCCGACGACGACGATGGCGGCGCTGCTGCGCTTGACGCGGGCGACGGTCGAGCAGCCGAGGGCCAGCAGGACGACCACCCAGATGGTGAAAACGTCGACCGAGGAAAGCATGGTGCGCAGCCACAGGGGGACATCGGAGCTGAGATACCAGCCGATATTGGTGCCGACGGGATTGTTGATGTCGAATTGCTCCGCGCTAACGCCGGCAAAGATGGAAATGGCCGCCAACAGATACTTGATGAGGAATGGCAGGCCGGCATAAAACCAGACCGCCAGATACTGTTTGTAACTGGCCTTTGCGCCGAGGCCGAAATTGAAACTCATCATGAGAATTCCGGCGGCGATCAGGGCGACGATCAGGGTGATTGCGGGATAGGCATAGCTGGCAATTTTGGTGGAAGTGGCGATGATGCGCATCGCGTGCTCCCGCTGGGCCTCGGGCATGGCGCTCATTCTCTGCTGCGTCTGGGCGCTCCGGTTGATGTTGGCCTGGGCCACCTGCTCGAAGCCGATCTTGCGATCGATGGAGGAGACAAAAAGAAAACTGACAATGATGCCGAGCAAGAACGGCAGCCACCAACTGGCGTTCCTGCGAATGTCCATGAAGGTCTTGGTGGGCGCAACATACGCGTCGGCAACGCGTTCAATCTGGCTGAGGCCGGGTCCCGCGGATTGTTGCCTTTGAAATTCCGTTTCCGCCATGGTCATTTTGCTATCTTCGCCTCCAAATAGCTGGGCTTCATTTCCTCGGCAATTAGTCTAGCTGGGAGCGGCCCGAAAAGCGCAGAAATTTTCAAGGAAATTATCGGGGGGTTTCCCGCGGTCCGATTCAGGGGTGTCCAAAGCCGGGCGACGAGGAGTGATATACCAGAGTGGAAGACGTACGCTTACACCGTTTTTCCGACTGCGGAAAAGCAGGTCCCTCCACTTCGTCCGCTCGTGGCGGACTTCGGTCGGGATGACAAAATTTTTGAACTACACGCTACTCTCGAAGAAGCTCGGATGGGGCACCCAAAGCGGCTTAAATATTGACAGGAGATAAGAGAAATGACGGTTGGTCAGCGCGCATGCGCATGGGTCTTGGTGTTTTGCGGCATGATTGCGGTGGCGCCGGGGTTCGCTTCGGCCAAAGCGACGGGGCACTCGTTTGTGGCGGGGCACGGCGAATTTCTGCTGGACGGCAAACCGTTTCAGATCGTCTCCGGCTCGATGCATTATGAACGGATTCCGCGCGCGTATTGGCGCGAGCGGCTGCGCATGGCGAAGGCGATGGGGCTGAATACGATCACGACCTATGTCTTTTGGAACTGGCATGAGCCAGAGCCAGGCGTCTACGATTTTTCCGGCAACAGGGACATTGCGGAATTTATCCGCGAGGCGCAGCAGGAGGGGCTATATGTGATTCTGCGGCCGGGGCCATATTCCTGCGCGGAATGGGACTGGGGCGGGTTTCCGGCGTGGCTGCTGAAAGATCCGAACATGGTGGTGCGGTCGCGCGATCCTAAGTTCCTGGCAGCCTCGCTGACATGGCTGATGCGTCTGGGCAAGGAAGTGGGACCGCTGCAGATTGGCAATGGCGGGCCCATTATTGCGATGCAGGTGGAAAACGAATACGGCTCCTACGGCGACGACCACCAATATATGGAAGACATCCACCACATGCTGGTGGACGCAGGTTTCACGAAAGTGCAGATGTTTACCGCCGATGGCGCTGATGAGGTAACAAGAGGGTCGCTGCCGGAGCTGCCGGCCGTCGTGAATTTTGGACCGGGGGATGCGCAGGAGAGTTTTGCGAAGCTGAAGCAGTTGCGCCCGAACGGGCCGATGATGGCGGGCGAATATTGGGATGGCTGGTTCGACCATTGGGGCGCGCCGCACGCCAAGGACAAGCCGGACCAGCAGGCCAAAGACCTGGATTGGATGCTGCGCAAGGGCTATTCCGTGAATATGTATATGTTCCACGGCGGGACAAGCTTTGGCTGGATGAACGGGGCGAACTCGGACGGGAAGAATTATCAGCCGGATGTGACCAGCTACGACTACAACGCGCCGCTTGATGAAAGCGGCCGACCGACGGCGAAATATTATCTTTTTCGGAAGATCATCGCAAAGGATACGGGAGTCAAGCCGCCACCTGTTCCCCGAACACAGCCGACAATGACGATACCCGCGATGACGCTGGCGGAGGGCGTTTCCCTGTGGAAGACTTTACCGGCCTCGACGCACTCCGCACAGCCGCTGTCGATGGAGACGCTGAATCAGGCGTATGGATATATTCTGTACCGCACGCAGGTCAATGGACCGGCGGCTGGCGAACTATCGATCGATACGCTGCATGATTATGCGCAGGTGTATGTGGATGGAAAGCTGGAGGGCACGATCGATCGCCGTCTTGACCAGCATCAGTTGCCGCTGCAGGTGGCCGCGAGTCGCGCGCGACTGGACATTCTCGTGGAAAATACCGGCCGGGTGAATTTCGGTCCGGCGCTCCCAGGCGAGCGGGCCGGAATTGTGGGGAAGGTCAGGATGGCGGGAAAAGTGCTGACTGGCTGGGATATTTATCCTCTACCAATGCTGACGCCGAACCGGTTGCGCTATTCGAAGGAGCCTTGCAGCGGAGCATGTTTCTATCGAGCGAACTTTAACGTGGCAACGCCGAGGGACACTTTTCTGGATACGAGTGCTTTGGCCAAGGGAGAAGTCTGGCTGAATGGAGAACCGTTAGGCCGCTTCTGGAACATTGGCCCACAGAAGACGCTGTATGTTCCCGCGCCCTGGCTGAAGCCGGGAACAAATCAAATTGTGGTATTCGATCTGAATGGGAAACCTGGGCGAAAGATCGAAGGACTGGACCATCCGATTCTGCATGGAGCCGTAGCTGAAACTTCCGCGCAATGAAGAGTGAATGAATGGTTTCCGCCTGGGCGTCCCATATGCGCCGCGTTCTTTGCTGCTCATGTGGAAGAAATAAAAGACCCAGGTTAGCTGCGCGAACCTGGGGCACCCGGATTGTCTCTATTTCAGGGAAACGGTGGAGCGGTTGAAACTTTGGCGAAAGCCAAGGCGTCGAATGGTCATGCCAGTTGCCGAAGTGTTCGCGAGAGTGGCAGACTGAAAGCATCGCGGAGCTTGATCGCGAACAGGCTTAATTTTTTTGGATTCTGTAAGGCGGGTTTCATACCTGTCCAACCCTTGCTCCGCAAGGATGGGGCACGTCTAAGGTCAACTGAACCGAATAAGATCAACTGAGGCGAACGGTCGGTTCGCTTTTCCTCCCTCCGCATACAGGAGAAACAAATGGCTGAATCGAAGTTTCCTCCAGAACCAAACGAGCGGCAATCTTCAAAGCCGTCCAGTTCCAATCAGGCGCAGATTGAACAATCCAAGGATCGTGCGGCCGCCAAGGGCATTACACGGCGCGGGTTTCTGAAGGGCGCGGGCGTGGCGGCCGCTGGCACGGCGCTGCTGGAAGGCGCGCAGGTGTTTACGCGTGAAGCCGTTGCCGCGACTCGTAGCGAGCAGGACGGCGTGAAAGAGCTGGGGCCGGGCGTGGTCCCCGTCACGATGCACGTAAATGGAAAAGGACGAACGATCCATGTCGAGCCGCGCACAACGCTGGCCGACGCTTTGCGCGTGGATATGGGAATGACGGGCACGAAAGTGGTCTGCGATCGCGGATCGTGTTCCGCGTGTACCGTGTTGCTGGACGACATGCCGGTGAACAGTTGCATGACTCTCGCAATGGACGCGATCGGGCATCAGGTGACGACCATTGAAGGCTTGCCGAGCGGCGCTGGCATATCGAACGAAGAAGGACTGCACCCGGTGCAGGCGGCGTTTATTAAACACGACGCCATGCAGTGCGGTTTTTGCACCCCGGGCATGGCGCTGACCTGTTCCGCGCTGCTGAAGAAAAATCCCAATCCAACCGAAGACGATGTGCGACATGCGATCGCGGGCAATCTATGCCGGTGCGGCACCTATCCGAGAATTTTCGCGGCGACGCTGGAAGCCGCCGGCGTTTCCGGCAATGAATCCATCCGTAACGCGTAGGAGAAAACATGGCGACAACGAAATCTCATTCGGCGAAACCAGCGGATGCGAACGAAACGATGAATACCGTCATGATGCCGGTCGGTATTCCTGGCTATACCTTGCGGGAGGAGCCACGTCAGGTTCCCGCGACGGAGCCGCCGGTGCTGCCGGTAAATGCGGACCTGAAATACATCGGCCAGTCTCCCACGCGCTGGGATGCATATGCCAAGATAAGCGGAAGCGGACGATACACGGCGGACATTCAGTTGCCGGGAATGCTGTACGCGAAGTTTGTCAACTCGAACCTTCCGCACGCCAAGATAGTTTCGATCGACACTTCCGCGGCGGAAAAGGTCCAGGGAGTGAAGGGCGTTTTTGTGATTGAGCGACTGCTGGGAGGGGCCAAGCTCCTGAATCCTTCGCTGGAAGTTTCGCGCTATCCAATCGTTCGCTACGCCGGTCAACCGATTGCAGCCGTAGCCGCGACACATCCGCACATTGCGGAAGAGGCGGCGCGGCTGGTGAAGGTGAAGTACGAGCCGATGCCGTTTGTGGTGGACATGGACATGGCGCGACAACCCGATGCTCCGGAGGTATTTCCAGGGCCGGCCAACCAGTCTGGATCGGCGGGCGGCGGCGGCGGCGCCAGGGATGTTCCGCAGACAGGAAATGTCCACGGACCCTCCGTGCATAAGCGCGGCGACCCCGAGCAGGGATTTAAAGATGCGGATGTAATTGTGGAGTCGAGATACACCACTCAGGTGCAGACGCACAATGCGCTGGAAAGCCACGGGGTGGTTGCGGACTGGAAGCCCGGACTACTGACCGTTTGGGCCTCCACCCAGGGCACCCAGACGGTCCGAGAAGGACTGGCCGATTACTTCAAAATTCCCAAATCCCAGGTGCGAGTGATTACGGAATATGTTGGTGGAGGATTCGGGGCGAAGTTCGGTCCAGGAAATCCGGGAGTGGTCGCCGCTCTGTTGTCGAAGCAGACTGGCGCGCCGGTGCGTTTGATGCTGGACCGCAAGGAAGAGCAGCTATCGGTTGGCAACCGGCCCAGCTCCGACCAGACGCTGAAGATTGGCGCAAAGAAAGACGGAACGCTGACCGCGATCCAGTTGATCAGCTATGGAACCGCGGGATGCGGAACCGGCGCGGGCTGCGCTGGGCCGGCGAGCAATCTATATCAATCGGCATCGCTGCACACGGAAGAGAATGACGTGTTCATCAATGCGGGGCCGGCCTCCGCGTTTCGCGCTCCGGGGCATCCGCAGGGCGCGTTCGCGTTGGAGCAGACCATCGATGAGATGGCGGAAAAGCTAAACATGGAGCCGCTGGAGTTGCGCGAAAAAATCGACGCCAATCCGGTGCGACGAGTGGAGCGGCAGATTGTTCGCGAGAGCGCGATCTGGAAATCGCGCAATCCCGTACCCAATGCCGACCCTGGACCGATCAAGCGCGGGGTGGGACTTTCGCAGTCGGTGTGGTACCGGTTTGTCGAAATGAATTCCTCCGCGGAAGTGCGGGTGCATCGGGATGGCTCGGTGGAAGTCCTCTCCTCAGTGCAGGACATTGGCACCGGCATCAAGACGGTGATGGCTCAAGTGGTGGCGGAGCAGTTTGGGGTTCCGCCGCAGCAGGTGTCGGTAAAGATCGGCGATACAAATTACCCGGTTGGCCCGGATTCCGGGGGCAGCGTGACGACGGCATCGCTAACGCCGGCGGTGCGCGACGCGTCGTGGCAGGCCTCGCAGAAATTTCTGGCCAGCATCGCTCCGGCGCTGGGTACGACCGCCGACGACCTGATGCTAACCAAAGGAGAAGTTCGCAGCAAGAGCGGGCAAATGCAGCCGATCGGCTTCCGCCGCGCCGCCGCGAAGATGAATGCCAGCGAGGTTTCCGCGCAGGCGCGACGGATTCGAGATTACGATCCGAAACACTACGATACCTACGGCGGGGTGGATGTGGCCGAGGTGGAAGTCGATACCGAGCTTGGCATCGTTCATGTCACGCGCTTCTTTTCCGTACACGATTGTGGCCGACCGATGAACCCGTCGCAGGTGATCAACCAGATCAACGGCGGCTTGATCCAGGGGATGTCGTATGCGTTGTATGAGGACCGCTTGCTCGATCCGAATTATGGGCTGATGGTGAACGCGAACCTGGACCAGTATAAGATCGCGAACGCCCGTGAAATTCCAGTGCTCGATGTGCATCTGGTCGAGTCTTACATAGGCCAGAGCTCGACCGACGCTTCTGGCATTGGGGAAGCAGCGGGGATCATATCGGCGGCGGCGGCAATCGGCAACGCAGTTTACAACGCGATTGGAGTTCGCATTCGCAGCACGCCAATGACGCCCGCGGTGGTGCTGGCCGGGCTGAAGAACCCCGGGCATGGGAGCAACTCGGCACAAAGGAGCAATGCATGAACCAGTTCGTATATGCAGACTGCACCACGGAAAGCGGCGCGCTTGCGGAGTTGGGCCAGAACGCGAGCGATGGCGTCCGGGTGAAAGCGGGCGGCATCGATCTGCTGGACCGCATGAAAGAAGGACTGGAATCGCCATCGAAGCTGGTAAATATACGCAACATCTCCTCGCTGCGGGGGATACGCGAAATGCCCGATGGCCTGCATATCGGTCCGCTGACGACATTGGCGGAAATCAGCGATCATCCGCTGGTCCAGTCGCGATACACGATACTCGCCGATGCCTGCGGCAACGCGGCAACGCCGCACATTCGCAATATGGCCACGCTGGGCGGCAATCTGTTGCAGGAAAATCGTTGCTGGTATTTTCGGTCAAAGGATTTTCAATGCCTGCGCAAGGGCAAGGAAATTTGTTTCGCGTTCGAAGGGCTGAACCAATATCACTCGATTATGGATTACGGCACCTGCCCGGCCGTTGCGCCGTCCTCGGCGGCGGTGGGACTGCTGGGGCTGAACGCGACGGTCGAGTTGACCAGCGCCAAACGAGGCAAGCGCGTGGTTGGGATCAAGGAACTCTACGTGCTGCCGGACGCTAATCCGACAAAGTTCAATGTGGTTGAGCCGGATGAGTTGCTGACGGCGGTGATGGTTCCGAAGCCAGCCGCGGGAACCCGCTCCGCATATCAGAAATATGGCGAGCGCCAGAGCTTCGACTGGGCCATTGCGGATGCGGGAGTGGTGCTGGAGATGGACGGTAACCTATGCCGTCGTGCCGCGATCACGATGGGGGCAGCATCGCCAGTAGTGCGCCGCTCGCCGCAGGCCGAGGCCGCGCTGGCAGGCAAGCCGGTCACCGAAGAAACTGCGCGCGCGGCAGGCAAGGCGGCGATGGAAGGGGCACGGCCACTTTCAATGAACGGATACAAAGTGCAATTGTTTCCCGTGGCGATCTATCGGACGATTTTGCTGGCCGCCGGGCAAATGGGACGCGACCCACGGGCCGCTGGATAATGAATTGTGCGCGGCTGAACGGACCTTGCTCAATCCCGTTCTAGCCGCGAAAGCCCGGCAAACATGGGGCACCCGAGGATTAGACCGGTTTTCCTGTAGGTGTAAGGCGACCGAGTGGGCTTACGCATCCGTTCCTTAAAGAACGGATGCACATAACGATTTCGTGCCACCTCACATTCACAGGAAAACCGGTCTAGTGATAGCCGGATCAAGAATTTGCACGGAGAGAAAATCATGAGCACACCGGAATTCGTTGCTGGAGTAATGTCGCCGCCTTGCCGCTGCCTTCGCACAAAGAACGCCTACGGGACCAGCCCGCAGTCGGCGGAGAACTGGCCGCCGGGTACACATGCCGCTTCCTCCTACTGGTGCCTGCTGACGCAAGGCCCTGCCGGCCCTGACGAGCATTACGTACATTTGGCCCGCTGTGGGCCGGGTCGCGAGTGCTACGCTGCGCCGGAAGAATAATTCCGAGGGGCGCTCCAACGAGTTCTTTTTAGAATCCTGCTCCCACGAGACGCGGGGATTCGACCTGAAGACAGATTCTAGCGGGACCTAGACCAGTTATCCTGAAGGTGTATATCGGAGCAATCGATCTTTACGCAGCCTTTCCTTAAAGAAAGGCTGCACATAAGGGATTTTGGCAATCTACAGCATCAGGAGAACTGGTCTAGAGCATTTCTACAGATAGTGTAGAGTGGTTTTGGCGATGATCTGCGGCATGAGCTCACATGGCGCGAGCGTATTCGGATGATCTGCGAAGGAAATTATTGGAGGCTCACGATCAAGGTGAGGCGAGCTTGGTCGAGTTGGCCGAGCGTTTTGGTGTGAGCCGGGGATGGGCGTGGAAGATTTCCTCCGCCCGCAGACGCAGCGGCCAGATGGAGCGGCAGCGACACCGTCCCGGTCCCAGCAGCCAACTCAACCAGGAAGTGCTGACCGGACTGCTGGCGCGCCATGCCGATTGGACGCTGCGCCAGTTGCAGGCCGGTCTGGAAGAGCAGACCGGAGTCCACTTCAGCACGGCATATTTGTGGATGGTATTGAAGCGGATGAAATTCCGGCTGAAAAAAAGTCATTCCATGCGGCCGAGCGGGACAGCGAAGCCAACCGGATCCGGCGTCGGGAGTTCCTTGAGAAAATCCGTGCGACCTCGCCGGAGAACTTGATTTATCTGGACGAAAGCGGTGTCACCACTTCGATGACACGGCGCTATGCGCGGGGCCTGGGAGGCGCCCGCATCCATGAAGCCGCGCCCCAGGGAAACTGGAAAATCCTGACCATTCTGGGTGCGATGAGCATGCGCGGAATGATCGCCACCATGACCATCGAGGAACCGACGGATACCGACATTTTCCTCGCCTATTTGGATCATGTCCTATGCCCGAAACTCGAACCCGGCGATGTCGTGGTGATGGACAATCTCAGTTCCCACAAAGTCCCAGGGGTGGTGAGCGGATCGAGGCGGCCGGTGCGGAACTGCTCTACTTGCCGCCCTATTCCCCCGACCTGAACCCCATCGAAAAGGCCTGGTCGAAGCTCAAATTGCTGCTCCGCTCGACCAAGGCCCGCACCGCCGAAGCGCTCGATCAGGCCATCTCCGACCTGCTACCACAGATCACACCACACAATGCCCAAGCATGGTTCAGACTCCGCTTCGGCACTCTATAGTAATTATGAAAATGCTCTAATCCCCTGGAGTGGAGTTCATGGTGAACCCAAGCGTGAATCCGCCATAGTAACTTATACAGTTACATTTAGGGTCAAGGCAGAATCGACATCTGCCTTCCGATGCGCGTCATGGCTTCCAGAGCGTGATCGAGCTGGGCGCGGGTGTGCTCGCTAGTCATGATGGTGCGTATGCGCGCCTTTCCTTCCGGCACGGTGGGGAAAGCAATTCCGGTGGCCATCACGCCGGCATCGAACAGCTTGCGCGAAAATTCCATTGCGGTGCGGCCTTCGCCCAAAATTATTGGCGTAATGGGAGTTTCGCTGGCTGGAGTATTGACGCCGCCGATGTTGAACCCTGCTTGCGCAAGTTGTTTCTTAAAGTAGCGAGTATTCTCCCACAGGCGATCGATTCGTTCCGGCTCGCGCTCGAGAATGTCGAAGGCGGCAATGCAAGTTGCCGCTACCGAAGGAGGGTGCGACGTGGAGAACAAAAATGGGCGCGCGCGGTGGTAAAGGTAATCGATCAGATCGCGCGATCCGCAGACGTATCCGCCCAAGGCGCCGATGGCCTTGGAAAGCGTTCCCACCTGCACATCGACGCGCCCGTCGCAGTGGAAATGGTCCACGCTACCGCGGCCATTTCGGCCAAGCACGCCGGAGGCATGAGCGTCGTCCACCATCATAATGGCGCCGTATTTTTCGGCCAGATCGCATAGCTTGTCGACTGGGCCAATGTCGCCGTCCATCGAAAATACGCCGTCCGTAATAAGCAGTTTGCGTCCCGGCTCGTTTTGAATTTCCCGCAACAATTCTTCGGCATGAACCGTATCGCGATGGCGAAATACCTTGATTTTTGCGCGAGAGAGCCGCGCGCCATCGATGATGCTGGCGTGGTTCAACTCATCCGAGACAATAAAGTCGTCTTTGCCGAGAATGGCGGAGACCGTACCGGCATTCGCGGCAAATCCGGACTGGAAAACGACGCAGGCCTCGACATTTTTGAAGCGCGCGATCTTTTCTTCCAACTCCATGTGAATGCGCATGGTGCCGGCGATGGTCCGCACGGCCCCGGAACCGACGCCATATTTCCGCGTTGCGTCGATCGCGGCCTCACGCAGCTTTGGGTGCGCGGTAAGGCCGAGATAATTGTTGGAGGCAAGATTGATGACCCGCTTTCGGTCGTAGGTGCAGACGGGTTCCTGCTGGTCTTCGAGAACGCGTAAATGGAAGTAGGTCCCTTTTTGTTTCAGTTCTTCCAGTTGCGCGGACAAATGCGCCAGTTGAGGGCGCGAGGCAAGTTTGCTGTTCATGCTGCAACTCCAAATTCCAGAAAGGCCCAGCCAATTTAATCCTAGAGCATTTCTGAGAACGCTGTGACTTTCGGGAAAGAGTCGGTTCTCCCACCCTATGCGCAAACGACGCGCAAAGGATGGGGCACCAAACATGTTCAGCCCCGATCTGAAAATATTCCAGAGATTAAGCTTCTGAGGCGCTCATGAAAGGCGGCTTCGCAATGAAGGCCAGCCTTTGCGGTCTGTGATAGCGCCAAACAGACCGAGGGAAAAGGCGACGGCGCCGGACAGGAAGAGCAGCAGTAGGTTCGGGAGCCCACGAGTGCTCAACGGAAAGACATATTGGCCGCCGAAGGCGAACAGCAGAAGAACGAAGCCGCCGGCGAGGAGAAATCTGGAGGCGACGCGACGACGATAAAAAGCCAGGATCGAAGCGCCAAAGGTAAGCA
>JBOGLY010000035.1:0-11569 GCA_050746425.1 Acidobacteriaceae bacterium | reverse complement strand
CCTCCGTCGCATGTCAGCAATGTTGTCATCGCCAGGCAGTCGCCTGTGCCATGACAGTTGACAACATTGTTGATCGCTTCCTGCTGGCCGGAAGAATAGTTCGTCGTGGCAAGCGCTAAATTGTGGTAGTAAGGCTTGAATAAATATTCCGGCTGCCCGGAACCGAAATAATTATCGAAGTTGTATCCCCCCGAAAAATCCGTCGTCTGCAGGTATTCAGCGCTCGCGTCGGTCCCATTGTAAGACGGCCACTGCTGTTGATCTAGAGTATAGTTCGCCGTTATGCTCGCGCCAGCGGTTTGGTACGGGACCTTTGAGTACGGATTCTCGTAATAATCCGCCGTCACCCCGTTTCGCTGATCGCGGACATGCGTGTCTATAGGCCAAGGCAGATTGCTAGTATTGTTGCCATATAGATACGACCCAAACCCTTGCGGATTCTCAACATTTCCATAGGTCGGATCTACTACCACCGTACAACCGCTATGCCCATTCGGAGAACTGGTCGAACACGCACTGCTTCCCGTGACGCCTGCGATCCCATTGTTCATGCTTCCCGATTGATAGAGGCTTGCGTAATATCGACCTTCGAATTCGTTTGCCGCCAGCGTTGTTCCAGCGGGTTGCTGCACAATCTGGGTTGCCTTGGGAGCAGACGAGACAGCCCCAGTAATTTCCGCGGCAACCGGCGCAACGGCATTGTCCACGTAATTCTTCGTCGCTGCCTGCATCGGGGTCTCGGGGTCGGCCTCGAGTTGTAGCGCACCGCTTAAGGTTCCTCCGTTAAGCGGTAAATAGCTCCCAAGCAACGAATTGATTTCAGTCGAGGTAACGGTTTGCACCGCCATGCTGGCCGGCACTACCATACTTCGTATGGCCGCTACAGTCGTTGTGGGCACATTCGGCACGGACCAATATTCTTTGCTGACCGTTCCATCGTCCAGGTGGTACACCGCCGTGTAATACGATCCAGCGGGCGTCGAGCCCGCATTCGGCGCCAAATTTAGCGTCACTTGCCCGTTGCTGCCGATCTGGGCCGTCAGATTTCCAGCAGCTATCGTATTTCCCGTCACTGTCACAAACGCAGGCCATGTCACTAGGATGGTTCCTGTCGCTGTTGTTCCATCGGCGTGGTATACCGTGTCCACCACGGCCGTCGTCGTTACTTGCCCCCAGCATGGGACGACGGCGATAGCAATACACAAGGCCAGGCCAGCGAATCGCCATAATGACATTGCTCGCGGCCAACTCAGACCGGATTTTATGGATTGGATTCGATGCTCTCTGGTCTTTATCATCATTTCTCCCTCGGTTGGTCCATTAGACGTTGGCATGCTCAAGGCAGTTTCGTATGCAGTGCAAGTTATCATAGGAGGGAGTTTTATATCCTGGCGATGCGGCTCCAATCCGTTTTCGAAACGGATCCGCGCGCGGGAAGCTGCGCGTGTGTCGACTGCGGCGCATCTCAGTCTGGCGGTTGTAACCGCAAATTATTAAGGAGAGCATCGCAAAGGTGCTCGTGTTCTCGCTGATTCGACGACTGCGACTCCATAGCGGCTAATTCACACATGTCCAGCAATAGTTTGGCTTGCTGATGTCCACCGGCCGTCGCCTTTTCAATCAGGCCTTGCAGTATTTCCGGCCACGCTGCGAAGACGTACGCTCTAATGAGTTCACGATGACTGGTACCGAGCGGCAAAACTTTCAACTCCGCGCCATGTCCCTGCTCTTTTCCTGATGCTCGCTTCCGGACCGCTCTTTGCTTGGTTGCGGCCCTCCGGCTCGACCGTAGCTTCGACACTACATTCCACCTGTCCCTAAACGTGAAGAAGATAAAGCGCCATCCATTGCTGGGTAGCACTTTATCCTCTTCGTTCCAAAGCAAACTATGACACCTGTTCCAATAGACTAGGCAATCACCCAGAATAAATCCTGCTCGGATGCGGTCTATCTCCCAGTCTTTGTCGTTCTTTCATCTTGACTCAAGATTAGCAGGCTAGACCGGAATGATACGCCATTCCCATCCTCTGCTAACCCCACTAATTGCTGCATTTACGCTAACACACGCCACCTTCCCATTGACTCACCCCATCGAATCTATGTTCAGCAACCTATATTCAATAAAGATTCTAGTAAGCGAATCGATCGCTTCTCCATATCTTCGTACAACAGTCCTCAGGCTGATCCGTAGCAGGTCCGCTGCCTCTGCTTGCGTATATTCCTGCAAAGCTATACGACGAAGAAACTCCTGCGAGAACCGATCTAGCCTTTTCATGCATTTCTCCACGTCATATACGAATATTACCGAATCCTCAAAGCTTGTCACTCGGTATGTACTCATTTTTCCCCGAAATGCGTCGTGGCCAAGCAATGCGGGCATTCTTCCGACGCTTAATGACAGTCGCATGTACCTCCGTAACATTGCCTCGGTGTACTTTCTGTAGAATGCAAGCTCCGGTTTGGGTTGTAATTTGCTCTCTTTGGCCTGGAGTGAAAGCTTCGGTTCAACTCTCTCCGGAACAAGCCGGATTTGCTCGCAAGCTTGCAGATCGTATAGCGGAACGGCAGCGCTCATCGTAGACCTCCTTCCGTTGCCCACTTGTGTATGACCAACCGTTTCTTCGGCGGCCGACCTTTTGCTCGGCGGCTTCCGGGCGGCGGAAAATCGGAAAAGTGCGCAGTGCATCGACGGCAGTAAACTTCGCCAACTGTTTGGTCGCGAAGCCAAAGGCGGCCGCATCCCTCACATATCTTCAGGTGTAGACAAGAATCGCTCATGACTAGATGTTCTCCAAGGCAAGAAAATCAATCTCCTCGAAACCGGCGATCGCTCGCCGTCTCAAAGAAGCGTTTAGGAGACTGCTTAGCCGAAGAACTCTGCGGTCCCATTCGGCCCAGCGGGCGCGTCTCCAATGTGAACTACTGTGGCTTTTTGAAATGCACGAGAGATTCCCCAGTCGCTTACCGTCACCTCGACAAATAAGCGCCATACCGAAATTGCCGGCTCGGGGCCGCGTGCGATTCAATCGGCTGCTTTGAATGATTGCACTGTGGATGTTTCTGGACTGGCATAGACCGCCGCGCAGTTGTTCTAAGGAAAAGCTGCGTTAGGTAATCAAGGCACACTCCACCTGCAACCGCTTCAGAAACGACCAGGATTTCGCCGCGGCATTGCCGCCGTCGACTTTTCCTTGCAATTTCATCGCTTTGACCTGGATTTGGGAGAGAAAGGCCAAATGTCTTTTCTCTTTGAGAGAAGGTCTGTCTTAAATACTATCTATTAAGAAATCTGTCAACAATAACTTTTCTATAAGATATTTATTGATTCCACTTTTTGGGATTACCGGCGCGATCGTTGCAAAATAACGAGAAGAATCTCAAAGATATATATTGATAGTTTTATTATCTTATTGCTATAGTCCGAATATGAAGTTCGATACCCTTCATGAGAATCTTCGCCTCGAAATCCTCCGCCGCATCGAACGAGGTCTCCTCACGGGCTCCACTTTGGCAAAAGCCACCAATTTCCAGCAAGCACATATTTCCAATTTCCTCACGAGACGGCGTTCTCTCAGCCTTGAAGGTCTCGACCGGGTGCTCGTCGCTCAAAATTTGTCGATTTTGGATCTGCTTCCCGCCGATGCATTCCCTGGCGCCATTGCACGCAAGGGCAATTCCTCACTCACCCAGACAATTGCCGTCGTCACGCATACGGCCGCCGCTTCTTCCGCCCGAATATTCCCCGCCGATGTCGTCGACACTATTGAAGTCCCCGACTCAGTGATTCAATCCTCTCGTCCGCATCCCGCTTCCGGAAAGGAACTCTGGCAGCGTTTTGTCGCTGTTCGTGTGGATGGCACACAGGCAGCCGCGATGGAACCCCTGCTGCGCCAGTACTTCATCGTCGTCATCGATCGTCACTACAACTCCCTCGCTCCGTATCGCTCCCATTCTCCAACCGTCTATGCCGTCCGTGGTTCCGACGCCTTGCACCTGTGTTTTCTGGAGTTTGAGTCGGACCGGCTCATCTTGCGTCCGCGCAACCAGCAAATCCCCGTACTCCTTATCGCCCTCGCCGCGAACGAACCGCCTGCCGACCGCATCGTTGGCCGTGTCAGCTATGTCCTTTCCGAATTCTGAAGAGATTGTCTTCAGCCAACCGACCCTTCAATTCCTCGCTCCAATCTCATCCATTCGCACGATCTGCTAGCATCGTTTTTTGGAGGAACGATCAAGTATGGAACAGTCCCCCGTTGCCATGGGTGCCCGCCGAAACGAGGACATCGCTCTCGATCTCTTGAAATTCATCGCTGTCACCGCAAGTGTCGGCCGCCCCAACGCATCGTCCACCGGCTTTGTGACCGGCGGAAATCCCAAAGCCGAGGACCAGGTCGATCACCTCCTGGACCTCTACGCCCGCTGTCTGCGTGCCGTCGAAGGAAAGTAGCTCGACTCCCTTGCCAGATCTGCCCTTATCCCGAATCGCGGTTGTCGGCGTCGGAGCATTCGGTCGAAATCATCTGCGTGTTTGGCGAGCGCTTGAAAACGCCGGTGCCCCAGTTCGACTTATCGCAATCGTCGAGCCCGACCCCACGCTGGCTGCGAACCTCGCTGCGGAATTCCATCTCCCCGTGTACGCATCTGCCGACCAGATGATTTCAGCGCAGCCTCTGCCCGATGCGGCCTCCGTCGCCGTTCCAACGTCGGACCACTCCGCTGTGGCATCGCAGCTCTTATCTGCCGGTGTCGATGTTCTGGTTGAAAAGCCCTTCGCCGCGACCCTTCAGCAGGCCGACGATCTCGTTGCTCTGGCAGAACGCCACAACCGCATTCTTCAGGTAGGGCATCTCGAGCGTTTCAATCCGGCTGTCCGCGCGGTTCACCCCTTATTGACCCGGCCCTTATTTTTTGAAGTGCATCGCCTCAGCATTTTCACCCCACGGGCCCTCGACGTCGATGTAGTGCTCGATCTCATGATTCACGATCTCGACATCGTTCTCAGTTGGACTCAGTCCCCAATTCGTGAGCTGCACGCGGTTGGCCTGCCCATCCTCTCGTCCAATGTCGATATCGCAAACGTTCGAATCGAATTTCAATCCGGTTGTGTCGCCAACTTCACCGCCAGCCGAGTCAGCACGGAACGCGTCCGCAAGCTTCGCTTCTTTCAACCGCACCAGTACATTTCCATCGACTACGCCCGCCAGGATGTAATATGCATCGATGTGCCCGCTCTGCAACATGCTCCAGATTTACATCAAAAATCGCTCGGTCCCTTAACGGCTCATTTCCGTCCCGCAGACGCCATTCATCCCACCCCGGAATTCTCCCTTCGCAAATTGGAGGTCTCCTCCGGCGAACCATTGCAGCTTGAACTGGAATCCTTCTTGCATTCCGTTCGGACACGGACCCCGCCCGAGGTGACCGCATATGAGGGCCGTGCTGCTCTCGCGGTCGCACTCGACATCGCAGCCGCGATCCGCGCCCATCAATCCCGCGCTGGCCTCGCCTAAATCGGCCCTCTTGATTTTGCCTATTTTTCTGTCATTCCCGAAGGGAATCTGCTTTTGCTCAATCAATCGCGCAAATCAAACACTTCAAATACTGCGTTTCCGGAATCGTTAGAATTGCTGGATGATCGAACGCCGCCCCTCTGATTTCCACCAGGCGCACCCGCTTGCCTGCATCGCTCGCCGCCGCCGCCACCACCGCCTGAAACTCAGCCAACGATACGTGATGCGAGCATGAGCAGGTCGCCAACGTGCCTCCAGCTCGCAACATCTTCATCGCCCGCAGATTCATTTCCTTGTATCCGCGCAATGCTCCTTCGACGGCGCGCTTCGATTTCGCAAATGCTGGTGGATCCAGCACAACCGTGTCGAACATCTCGCCGGCATCGCTCCAGTCCTTCAAAAGATCAAAAGCATTCGCCTCAATCCATTCCACCCCGCGCCCTTCGCCCACTAATTTGCTGCGATTTTCGTTAAGATTTCTCTCAGCCACTTCCAGCGCCGCTCGCGAAGCATCCACACCCGTCACCTCCGAGCAACGGCGAGCAAGATGCAATGCAAATCCACCCTGATATGTGCAAACATCGAGCGCGCGCCCATGCGCATATCGCTCCGCCGCGGTGTAGTTCACCCGTTGGTCCAGGAATGCCCCTGTCTTCTGCCCCGCATTCGCATCGAAGTGAAAGCGAAGTCCATTCATCTCAAAAATTGTCGCCATCTTTGCTGCATCCACGCTCCTCGCATACAGCGGTGCTGTCGGACTTGGCGACAATTTCTCCAGCTCTCGAATGCGCGCATCCGGTCGTTCTAGAATCGTCTCCGGCTCCAGCATTTCCCGCAAGACCTCTACCGCCAACCCGCGAACATCATCCGCATCGGTGCCTTGCGTCAGCAACTGCAAGATCACGAGGTCCGCATAACGGTCCGCCACAATGCCAGGCAACTCATCCGCTTCTCCAAACACGAGCCGACACGCATTCGTGTCCTGCGTCTTGTTTAGCCAGTCAAGCCGCGTCTGGATCGCTCGTCTTAGCCGATCGCGAACCAGTTCCAGAAATTCCCCGCGATTTTCGAACGCATCTCGGGCCACCATTCTCAAGCTGATCAATGACGAATCGCTATAGATCGCCGTCCCTAGCAGCGCGTCCTTTTCATCCCTCACCGTCACCAGCGATCCGGCGGCAGCGCTTCCCTCACCAGTCTCTGGAACCACAGCCTCCACGTCCGATCGATAGATCCACGGATGACCTCCCCTTACTCGGTTCGCGGCCCTCCGGCTGATCCGGGTCACTGGCACCCAATCCCGTTCCGATTTCGAATCAATGTTTTCTGAACTCCCTGACGGAATTTCGCGGCTTTTCCCCGGGTTTGCGGGGCTCCCTCGTGCACCGACTGAATCCTTTGCCTTGGCTTCCTTATGCTCCATTTTTCTCCTCATCTTGCTCCGCCTGCGTGGTCATCTTCGCACATCCCAGCCCGCACCAGCCATCGAGCCTCGTTTCCTGCTCCGAAATCCCACTCAAATGCCATAAAATCAAGTATGGCCACCCTCCACACGGCCGCGGCATCGCCAGATGCCGACAAGCAACAACTCGCCGATACCTTCGAGATGTTGCTCGCGACTGTGCGCCAAAATCGTCCCAGCGACGACATCGCCCTCATCCAGAAGGCATACGACTTTTGCCTCAAGCACCACGCCGGACAAAAGCGCGCTTCCGGCGACCCCTTCGCCCTGCATCCGCTGGAAGTAGCTCGCGTTCTAGCGGAGATGAAACTCGACTCCACCGCAATCGCCGCCGGCCTCCTTCACGATTCGGTTGAAGATACATCGGTCACCAGCAAGCAAATTTCAGACACCTTCGGTGAACAAGTCGCCCATATTGTCGACGGCGTCACCAAAATCGACAAAATTCAATTTGCCAATCGCGAGGACCGCCAGGCCGAAAACGTCCGCAAGATGTTGCTCGCCATGGTCTCAGACGTTCGCGTCGTGCTCATCAAGCTGGCGGACCGCCTCCATAACATGCGCACGTTGGAACATCTCCAGCCGGAACGCCAACAACCAATCGCCAGAGAGACCCTCGATATTTATGCGCCGCTCGCGCATCGGCTCGGCATGGGCAAAGTTCGCAGCGAACTTGAAGACCTTGCATTCCGTTATGTCGATCCGCTCGGCCATGACCAGATCAGCTCCGCCGTCGAAGCTCACCGGCAGCAAGGCGAGCAATTTCTACGCGACATCGAAGCAATCCTCCACCAGCGCCTCATTGAGCACAACATCTCTGCCCGCGTCGATTGGCGCATCAAGCGACTCTATTCCATCTATCAAAAGCTTCAGCGTCAACGCATCACCGTCGATCAGGTCTACGATCTCCTGGCCGTTCGCGTCATCACAGAAACCGTCCAGGACTGTTACGCCGTTTTCGGCCTGATTCACAGCCTCTGGCGGCCTGTCCCCGGCCGAATTAAGGATTTCATCGCCATGCCTCGGCCCAATCTCTATCAATCGCTGCATACCACCGTCATGGCCGATGGCGGTCATCAGTTTGAAGTCCAGATTCGCACTGAGGAGATGCACCGCGTCGCCGAGGAAGGCATCGCCGCGCATTGGAAATACAAGTCCGGCGGCTCGCCCGTAAACGCGAAAGACGAGCAGCGCCTCGCCTGGGTCCGGCAAATTGTCGAGTGGCAGCGCGACATGACAGACCCCAATGAGTTTCTTTCCACGTTGAAAATCGACCTCTATCCTGAGGAGGTCTACACCTTTACCCCCAAAGGGAAAGTTGTTGTTCTCCCCAAGGAAGCCACTCCCATCGATTTCGCCTACTCGATTCATACCGAAGTGGGAAACACCTGCACCGGCGCCAAAGTAAACGGTCGCATGGTGCCACTCCGGTCTCGTCTCCGCAACGGCGATATCGTCGAGATCGTCACTCAGAACGGCCACACTCCCAGCCGCGACTGGCTTACATTTGCAAAAAGCTCGCGTGCGCGCAACAAAATCAAACATTGGCTCAACGAGCATCAACGCGAACGCGCCATTGAAATTGGTCGCAAATTGCTCGACCGCGAAGCTCGCAAATACAAAATCTCGATCGCCCATCTCACGGAAGCCGATCATGCCAGGGCCGCTGCCGACTATGGTCTTGCCAATTCAATTGATCTGCTGGCAGGCATTGGATTTGGAAAGTTTTCCGCCCGACAGGCGCTCAATCGCTTGGTGCCCGGCGCCACCAGCGCGCAGCAGCAGGAGGCAGAAACCGCGCCGGGAATGTCGGACGCCGTCAAACGCGTCTATTTCGGCAAAGGCTCCGATTCTCTCACCGTCGAAGGTCAGAACGACCTGCTCGTCTATCGCGCTCGCTGTTGCAACCCCATTCGTGGCGAGGAAATCGTCGGCTACGTCACCCGCGGCAAAGGGGTCGCTGTCCACGCTCGCAGTTGTCCCAATGTACAAAATCTACTATATGAATCCGACCGCAGAATTGCCGTCGAATGGGCGCACATGAAGAATGAAGGCGACTCCCAGCGCGCAACCTATCCCGTCAAGATGACGGTCTATTGCGACGACCGCGCTGGAATGCTTCGCGAAATGACTGCCGTTATCTCCGACGACGGGACCAACATCCGCGCCGTCGAAACCAAAGCTGGCACAGATGAGGAAGCCGTCGTGGAATTCGTCGTCGATGCCTGTGATGTCGGCCATCTAATCCGTCTTATGAACGGCCTGCGCCGACTCCCTGGCGTCCGCGACGTCCAGCGCCAGCAAAAACTCTAGCACCATAAAATGAAATTGTCATCCCGACCGGAGCGCAGCGAGGTGGAGGGACCTGTTGCTCAGCGGGTGTCAAAGGTGCGAGTCGGCAAGAATGTAAAAAATCATCGCGCGACAGAGGACGCTCCCGTACTCGTCGTTACTGTCGTCAGCGCGCATCCGTTCATCGTCTGTTTGAACTTGAAATATGGATGGAAAAATAGCGCCGCCCGCGCGTCCCCATTCCCCTCGATCAACTCCGGCAGCCACACTCCATCCGGATATCTCTGTTGCCGCGCGTGTATCCACAATCCCTTGTGCAAGTTGGCCAGCAACCCTCCCCCAATCTTCACGTCGTGGTCCAGCCGGGCATTCAAATCAACCAGTTCGCCAGTCGCCTCGTCTACCTCGATTTTTCCCGACATATCGTGCAGGAAGGTCTCCTCCAACCCTTTCGGTTGCACGCTCGGATCGCCGCTCAAATCGTAAGCCAGCGTCGATCGTCCTCCGCGGTCGATTCGATGTCCATTGGTATAGCGCAACATGTGGAGCAATATGTCCAATTGCTTCCCATTTTCGGCATCTCGTTTTGCGACATATTTCAGGTCTGAATCCTTCTTGATTTCTTTTTCGATCCGGCCCATTTCCTTGTTCCGCTGATTGGCACTCAACGGCTTGCCATCTCTGCCAGTCAGTTCATCAATCTCCTGCCCATTCACAAAAAACATGTCGTATTGCCGCACGCGACGACGCTTCACCGTCCCGCTCTTGTCCGTGTTGTCTTGTTCCAGCACCGTCTTGCACACATAGCGCTCCTGCTCCGCTTCCGATTGCTTTAGGCTTTTCAGCACCCGCTGCTTCAATTCCTCAGCTGAGGGCAACGGAGCATTCCAATCAATCCGGTTTACCGCAGAGTGAGCAGGCTTATCGCCGTTCTGCGCCGGGCGTCGCGCTCCACTTTGCGGCCATCCCGCCGCACATGCAAAAGAAAATGCAATGGTTCCAGCCACGCGCGCCCATCGCCCGCTAAAAGCTCCCTTCAAATCTTTCACCTCAACTCCCTTTGACGTGTGGCACAAAATCTGGTCACGATCCAGAAGTGTCTCGTGAATCGTCTGTCATCCCGACCGGAGCGCAGCCGGATCCCCAATGATCGATTTTTGCGCATTGGAGTGGGAAGCGAAGTGGAGAGACCTGCTGTTTTCCAGAAAGCGCGAGGCTTTCGCGGAGCTTACCCTGAGCGCGGTCGAAGGTCTCACGGTGATACTCGTGGTTGATGAGACAGCTTCTAGCGGTCCAGTCAGCTACAATTTGAATCGAGATGAACGACTCAAGAATTGCAATCCATACCGGCAACGCACCCGCGGCAATTGGCCCGTACTCACAGGCAATCCGCATCGGCTCCCTGCTTTTTACTTCCGGCCAGGTGGCAATCGATCCAGCAACCGGTCAGCTCGTTTCCGGAGGCATCGAAGCTCAAACTCACCGCGTTCTTCAAAATTTGCAGGCCGTCCTCGCCGTCGCCGGACTGGACTTTTCGCGGGTGGTAAAAACCACGGTCTTCCTCAAAAATATCACTGACTTCGCCGCAATGAATTCGGTTTACGCGGAGTATCTTCAGACCAGCTCCGGACCCGCGCCTGCACGTTCCACAGTCGAGGTCGCCCGCCTGCCAAAGGACGCCTTGGTAGAGATCGAAGCGATCGCCTGCTGAATCTTGGATGCACCATCCTTCGCGCATTTTGCGAAGAGTGGGAGGGCGAGTTCGTCTTTCCGAGCACCCAACGAGAAATCTAGAGGAAAGCCGGTACTGGCGGTTTCCCACCCGCCTCCGAAACACAAAAGGGCAGAGGGTCTTCCCCCCTGCCCTTTTGCTTTACAAACTAGCGCTTGTCCTACAGCGGTTGAACGTCTGCCGCCTGCCAGCCCTTCGGTCCCTTCACAACGTTGAACTGCACGGCCTGGCCTTCTTGCAAACTCTTAAATCCGTTTGAATTGATCGCAGAGTAATGCACAAAAACATCTTCGCCATTTTGGCGCGAGATAAAGCCGAAGCCCTTCGCGTCGTTAAACCACTTTACTGTACCTTGTTCCATTTGAATCTTATTTCCTAATCGATTTGAATTACGCTGAAGGGAATCGGAGCGACTACTAGCAGAATCTTGTGCTTTGGGGCAAAGTCTACAACTGCCCGGTTCTATTCGAACGCAGTCTTAGTATACCAGATTTTCCACAAATGCAAGAAAAAAATGCAGGTTAGCAGCCGCATGGTCCTTTCCACCGTTTCAAGCTTCGTTTCGGTCTCTCC
>JBOGLY010000034.1:0-11571 GCA_050746425.1 Acidobacteriaceae bacterium | reverse complement strand
GATCTGCTGCGCTGCGGATGACGCGGGCAATGAAATTGCAAGAAACGCGCCAATGGCGAGGACCAGGCAGGTACGAATTGCTGAGTGAAATTTCGTGGTCAGTCTCACGGAAGTGCCCTCTTACTACGGATGCGGCAAACGGCAGAAAGTTCCAGCTTGCGTGGACTGCGATCGGCCGCGTTGCGGCATTTGAGTATTAGAGTGTCGGCGAGCCAATCCGTTAGCTTCTCCTGATGCTACCGACTGCCGAGACGATATACATCTTGAGGAGAACAGGGTCTCAGTAGCGAATTCTATTCTCCATCATAATAGGACACCAAAAGATGGCGCGAGTTGCGTGGACGTAACGGCAAAAAATTGCATCCATCTTCTCGGTGGTTATGGTCGGTGCTTTTGGGAGGGGTGTACGATCGCGAGTCAATCGCGGTGCAATAAAACTCGTTGTACCCGTGTGGTAACTACCATTCGCAGGACGAATCACGTAGTCTGGAATTCAGGTTGAAATGCGAAACTACGTCCTCCAGTTAAACGGCAGATCCTGCCTGGTCACCCAAGTCGCCCTGGCATTCTGCCTAACTGCGACCTTGTTCATTCCATCCTCCACATTCGCAAGCATTTCGCAGGGAACTGTCGCCTCGGCGCAGCACACGAAACGCTTCCGCGCCTCAACACGCAGGCACCGGCGTCGGACTGCCGCGTCGCGCCGGCGGGCCCGGTCGCGGTCGGTGTCCGGGCGACGGAACGCGCCGGCCCATTCGATGGCTTTAAGCCGGAGAGAGGAAACTGCGAGCGGAAAAGCTGAACTTCGCAGGGTCTCGGTTTCCCGTCAGCGTCGCGCCAGGTATCATCGACGGGCCAGGCGCCATGCGCGCGCACACCGTTTGTCGGTAAAGCTGGACCAGATCCACGAACTGCCGGCACCAGCCGCGGACGCGTCTGACGCGCCGGTCGAGCCGCTGCCCTCTCTGGCAGCTGCTGCGCCTGACGAAGAAGGCGCGACTGCAGACAGCGCGGCGACGGAAAAAGCGTCGGGCGAAGTCCAGAACACCCGCGACATGCCTCTTTTCAACACGGCGGTCCCGCGCTACATGCCGGTGGCCCTGCGTGGAACGCGGGAGGTGCTGATCCACCAGAACATTATTGCCGACGTTGAAGGCCTCAGCCGCATTCAGGACGACGCTCAACTTGCCGCCATGGTACGGGCCGGCGACCTGGTGTCATTGTCGGCGTCTCCGGGGCTGGAGATCGATCCGCGTCTGCCTCTCAACCGACGTTATTCGCGGCCCTGGACAGCGCAATTTCTTAGAAACCTGGCGCGCGCGCATCTGGAGGTGTTTGGGCGGCCCCTGCAGCTCACATCGGCGGTCCGCACAGTCAGCTTTCAACGACATCTGGCGCACTATAACGGCAACGCCGCGCCCACCTCGGGCGACACGGCCTCTCCGCATTTGACGGGAGAAGCGATCGATCTTGGCAAAAAAGGGATGTCGCTGAAAGAGATTGCGTGGATGCGGGCGGTTTTAGGCGAGCTTCAAGCCAGCGGCAAGATCGATGTCGAGGAAGAATTCGAACAGGCTTGTTTCCACATTTCCGTTTACAAAACGTACGCGCCCCACAGCGTTCCGGTCAGGCAGTTGGTGGCGAGCAACGATGCCGCGCCCGTTCCAAATGCGTCGGAAGCCAGCGCTGCCGCCAGTCCTGCGATTGGCGCAATCGCCGAACCGGTACGCGTACCGGTGAGACGTTCGATTCGCTACCGTCGTGAACGCAGCTACTATGTCCATCATGCGCGGCGAGCGTCGGTCCGCCGAGCGTCTGTGCGTCGTCGCCGCCATCACCATAGAAGCATTTCGCTGCTGGCTGCCGGACTGCGGTAGCGCCAGCTCGCGCACGGTAACGTCTTCGGAATTGCGACCCCAGCGCGAACCGGCTATTCGTTCTGATCGTACGAGATCTTCCGTGGCAATGCGCGGGTACCTCAGCGCCTGAAGGCGAATTACGCGGCGCTTCTTCCCCGGACTTAAAAGTCCGGGTCTACCCGGTCTCTCGGCATCTGCGGTCTCCGACCTAAACGGCCGGGGTCTACCAAAAAATTGACACCCCCGGCTTACAGGATCTTTTAACCTCCTGGCGTTCAGTTTCGCGGCTCGGCGGAGGCGGCTTCCTGTTCCAGTCCCAGCAATTCGTGTTCACTTAGTTGATCCACTTTGCGCAGGGATGGAAACAGCAGCGTCCAAACGCCCGTTACGGCAATCGCGCCGATGCCGCCGATGACGACAGACGGTACGGCGCCCCACCATTGAGCGGTGACGCCGCTTTCAAAGCTTCCAAACTCATTGCTTGCGCCGACGAACAGGGAATTTACCGCGCTGACGCGTCCCCGCATGGCTTGGGGAGTGGCCAATTGCAGCATGGATGAGCGGACGATGACGCTGACCATGTCCGCGGCTCCGACGATGAATAAAGCGACCAGCGAAAGGGCCATGTTGCGCGACAGTCCGAACACTATGGTGGCCGCGCCAAAAATCGCCACTGAAATTAACATGCGCACTCCAGCGCTGTGGCCGAGGGGCCGCCAGGTGAGCAAAATGGAGACGCAAAGCGCGCCGAGCGCGGGAGCGGCCCGCAAGATGCCAAGGCCGGTGGGGCCGGAATGCAGAATGTTCTCGGCATAAATCGGCAACAGAGCGACGGCCCCGCCAAGCAGCACGGCAAACAAATCGAGCGTGGTGACGCCAAGAAGCAGCTTCTTGTACCACATGTAGCGGAACCCGGCCAGGAGCGTTTCAAGCGACAGCCCACCCTGTTCCTGGCGTCCCGGACGTACGGAAAGCGAGACAAGCAAGACGAGGAAAGCAATCAACGTTAACAGAGTGAGTGCGTACACGATTGCGCCGCCCTCGAGATGTTTGCCGACCGGAGATGGCAGCCAGTGGCCGAGCGGCACGTTGAACAGCAGGCCTCCCAGTGCGGGACCGATGAAATTCGCAAGTTGAAAGATCGAAGCGCCCCAGGAAACGGCGTTGACAAAATCTTCCCGCGGCACCAGATGCGGCAGCAACGCCGAACTGGCGGGGCCACTGAAGGACCGACCGGTGCCGATCAGGAACAGCACGCCAAAAAGCGCGGTGACATGTTCGGTCCCGACCCAGGAAAGATAAAACAGCGTTCCGGTGAAGAGGCACTGGAAAGAGTAGCAAACCAGGATCACGTGTCTTCTGTCGTAGCGGTCCGCCGTATGGCCACTGACCAGCAGAAACAGGACGCCCGGCAGAAATAAGGCGAGGCCGGCATAGCCAAGGTCGATGGCGCGATGGGTGATGGCGTAGATTTGCCACGCCACCGCGACCGCCTGCGCCTCCGCGCCGACGATAACCAGCAATCGCGCCAGTTGATAGCGGCGAAAATCGCGGGAAGCGAATGCGGCTGCGCCCCGGTGCGCGTCGTGCGGAATCGGCATTCCTTCTATCGTGTCATAATTTCGTCGCGACGCGCTTTCGGCGCGATACGCATTCCACAGAAACACCGTGTTGCTCGATCCAATCTTCCTTTCTGCTTTGTCGATTTGAACCAAAGAGCGCTCGTTCCACAATTTTTCCGAAGTGACGCTGTAGCACGGGAGTAACATACTGGTGGCTTTCACAAGGTTTGCAACTCGGAGATCGTAAATTCCGATGCACCGACTCCAGAGGCTTCCATCACATTGGATAAAAAGAGAGAAGTTTTGACAACGCGACGGGCGTTTCTAAAGGCCGCAGGAACTGCCACTGCCACCATGGCGGCCCCAATCTTAACGAGATCATCCCTGGCGGAAACAGACAACCAGAATACAAGCGCAAGCAGTTCCGGGCACGCGAACCGAAAGAGTGACTCTGCCGCTCTCAATCGCCCACGCGACATTCAGTATCCACGCACGTTCAGCGGTACGCAACTATCTCGAATCTCCTTCCCGTTGGGAGGGATCGGTACGGGTGGAATTGGCCTTGGTGGACGAGGGAATCTGACGGATTGGGAAATTTTCAACCGTCCGGATTTCGGCAATTCTCCCGCGTATGCGTTTCCCTGTATTTGGGTGAAGGTTGGGGACAATGCTCCTGTAAGTCGTGTGCTCGAACGTCGACTTCTTCCGCCGTACGATCTGAAGCCAGACAACATGGGATCGGCAAATGTACCCGGCTTGCCGCGCCTCGCGGAGGCAACATTTCATGGATCATTTCCGACAGCGCATCTTGAATTCCACGACGATGCACTCCCTGTTCTTCTCTCGCTGGACGCTTATTCTTCATTTCAGCCGATTGATGCGGACCTGTCGGGGCTGCCCTGCGCGCTGCTCAGCTACGACGTGCGAAATCCGGGGCACGAATCCGCCGAAGTTGTAATCGCGTGGTCGCTGGAAAATCCAATTGGCAACGGAAGCCACAGGAGAAACGAGGAAAAAAACTGTCCAGGTGCACAAGGCATTTTGATGGACGATCCTTCGCTGCAACAGAATGATCCCTTGCGCGGCACCGTCGCGCTCGCGGCCCTGGAAGACCATGATGGCCAGATCGCCGTGCGCGCCTACTGGCGCGCCAACGGCTGGAACATGGGTGCCCAATCTTTCTGGTTTGATTCATTCTCGAAAACTGGAGACCTTGAGCAAAAATCCGAGTCGCGTTCTCCAATTGGCTCTGTTTCCATTCGGCACACCATTCCTGCCGGCGAAAAACGCACCTATCGCTTTTTGCTGTCATGGCATTTGCCAAACCGGACTCCAGCCGGCTGCGGCTGGGAAGCGCCGAAAGGTGAAGAAAACGCAGTCCTCGGCAATTATTACTGCACTCGCTTTGCGGATGCTTGGGCGGCGTTCACCTATACGCAGCTGAATCTTCCAGAAATTGAAATGAATATGCATCAGTTCGTTCAGGCATTGCAAACGTCGACGTTGCCTCCAGCGGTAATTGAGGCCGCATCGGCAAATCTGTCCACTCTCGTTTCCAATACCAGCTTCCGCATTGCCGATGGAAGCTTTCAAGGGTTTGAAGGCTGCGGCAATGGCGCCGGGTGGGGGTTTGGTACATGCACCCACGTTTGGAACTATGAAGTTGCTACCCAGTTTCTCTTCCCATCTCTCGCGCGTTCCATGCGCAGTATCAATTTTGGATATGCGACAGACGAAAAGGGTCACATGGATTTTCGCCATAAACTGCCGCTGGGAAAAGAACACTGGGGTGCCGCTGCGGCCGATGGGCAAATGGGCCAGATCGTGAAGCTTTATCTGGATTGGAAACTCAGTGCAGATACAAGCTGGTTACGCCAACTATGGCCTGCATGTAAGCGAGCACTCGCATATGCATGGCAGCCAGGCGGCTGGGACGCCAACAAGGATGGCGTGATGGAAGGCGTGCAGAGCAACACCTATGATGTCGAGTTCTACGGTCCCAATCCATTATGCGAAAGCTGGTATTTAGCCGCACTTAAAAGTTGCGCCGAAATGGCGGACGCTGTAAACGACGTCGATTTTTCGTTGGAGTGCAAGCATCTCTTTGAACAGGGCAGCCGCTGGACGGATGCCAACCTGTTCAACGGAGAATATTACATTCAGCAGGTCCGCGGGATTCCAGCAAATCGGATAGCGGATGGCCTTCGCTTGGGTATGGGCGCGCAGGACACATTGCATCCAGATTTTCAAGCGGGTTTCGGCTGCCTGATTGATCAGTTGCTAGGGCAGTACATTGCCGACCTTGCCGGCATGGGTCCACTGCTGGATGAATCGAACATGCGCAAGGCACTTGCATCCATCTATCGGTACAACTATAGAAATGGAATGCAGAATGCTCCGTCCGTTGAACGCGCCTTTACATTGAATGACGAGAGTGCTTTGATTATGTGCGATTACAGCCGGAGTGAGCGGCCTGAGATTCCCTTTCCTTACTATTCCGAAAACTTCACCGGCAGCGAGTATGCGGTCGCCATTCTGATGATGAACCACGGCATGGTGGATGAAGGGGTGGAATGCATCGCGAATATCCGCGCCCGCTATGACGGAGAGAAAGCCAACCCCTGGAATGAAGCCGAATATGGCAGACACTATGCCAGAGCGATGGCAAGTTGGGGATCGATTCCCATGCTGTCAGGCTTCCATTACAACAGCCTCATATCCGAGCTAGGGATACACCCGCTGATCCACAAACAAGACTTTCGCTGTTTCTGGTCTACGCCGACAGCGTGGGGAATTTTTGAGCAGAAGTCGGCGAATGATCGCTCAACTCTGACGCTAGAGGTAAATAAAGGCGCCATTGATATTCAGCATCTAAAACTCGACGCGGAGATATTTTCTACCCGCGACGCGAAACTTTGCGTGGGCAAACGGCCCATTGCTTGTCGTGCCGAAGCTCACGGAAGACACACTGTTTTCGCGTGCGAAGAAAATTTCAATGTAACACCGGGATCGGCGCTCACACTCAATTCCATCCCCGCTTCACGCTAGCTCACATGTTGGAGGCTGGTTTTCATGCCGTGATTCAGGATCGATTCAAGATGGCCGCTGACGGTGGCAGCCATGCCTGGAAGCTGGCGCAGGTCTTTGCCCCACCAGTCTTCGCGGCGCAGCACCGCATCGGTCAGGCTGCGAATGCCTGAAGTCGATCGATCGAAATTCGACCATAGGTCGGCAAATGCCTGCAACACCGCCGGACTGTCCTGAATGCGATATTCCTTGCCGTCGCGATGTCCAACCAACGCGCCATTCTGAATAGAAGTGCCGCGATAAAAAGCGATGAGCGCGGCGAGACCAAATACCAAGCGGGCGGGAAGGCGCCCATGGATCGCGAGATATTGTTCGATGGATGGCAACAGGCGCGCCTTGTATTTTGAGACAGAGTTCAACGAGATGCTGAGCAGGGAATGCTTGATGAATGGATTGCTGAATCGTTCAAAAACAGCGGCGGCGAACGATTCCAACTGCTCCTTCGGCAGCGAGAGGGTGGGAATCACCTCGTCGTAAATCGCGCGCTTCATGAAGCCGCCGATAAGAGGGTCGCTCATGCATTCGCCAACCAGGTCCTTGCCAGCGAGATAGGCGGCCAACGCGGTGACGGTGTGCGCGCCGTTCAGGATGCGTACCTTGCGATTGCGATAGGGCGCGATGTCGTCGGTGAAGATGACGTTGAAGCCTGCTTCCTGAAGCGGCAGTTCCGTTGCCAGTTGCGCGGGGCCCTCAATGACCCACAGATGGAAAACGTCGGAGGTGTTGAACAGGTCGTCGGTGTATCCAGATGCTTGCCATAGCGCCTCAATTTCATCGCGTGGGAAACCGGTGACGATGCGGTCCACCAGGGTGTTGGTAAAAACGTTGGCGTTTTCAATCCAGTCCAGGATTGTCGGATCGAGGTCCCAGTTTTTCGCCATTTGCAAAACGGTATTCTTCAGAGTGTCGCCATTGCGCTCAATCAATTCGCAAGGTAAAAGAACGAATCCTTTGGAGGGATCGCCGTTGAATGCTTTGTAGCGCTCGATCAGCAGCAGGGTCAACTTGGCCGGGAACGAGGCGGGAGGGCGATCGGTCTGCTTGTCCTCGGCACGGTATACGATGCCGGCTTCAGTGGTGTTGGACACGATGAAACGAAGCTCGGGATTGTGAGCGCATTGCAGGTATTCATCGAAATGCACGTAAGGATCGATGCCGCGACTGATCGAAGCGACGACCTGCTGTTGTTCGACCAGCTTGCGATTTTCCAAACCGCGCGCGAGATGTGTGTAAGCGCAATTCTGGCGATCAAGCTTGCTGATAATTTCTGGAGCGATCGACGGCACAACAACCACGCTGCCGTTGAAAAGACCTTTCCGGTTCATGCCGTCAATCATCCAGTCCACAAACCCGCGGAGAAAGACGCCTGTGCCGAACTGAAGCACTTTTTCTGGCAGCAGACGGCGGGTGATTTCAGGCGATAGATCGGGATGGCTCTGAAGAAATTGGGCGTTCAAGCGGGGCAGCGTAACGAGGGGCGACGAATCCATTTCTCAAATGTACAGCGTTGATGACGATGTTGACGTGCTTCTATAGCGAGCAAATCTGTCTTACTACGGTTGGTGCGGCGATCGAATGACCTTGCGTTTCACCGATAAACCGCGAGGTCCTTCGCTCCACTTCGTTGCGCTCAGGATGACAACTGCTATTTTTGTGCAGGATGACAACGTTGCGCGGTGACCATTTAACTCGGGACAGTAGATACTGTTTCCATGTCCGCGACCGCAGCGGTTTCAGGAAAGATCGGACTGCCAGCGCCATTGAAGGAAATCGCTGCGCGCGCCTGGGACGCGATTATCGTTGGAGCGGGACACAATGGGCTGGCGTGCGCGACGTATCTGGCGCGGGCGGGGAAGCGCGTCCTGGTTCTCGAGGGGCGCGAGCGGGTGGGCGGCGCTTGCACGATTGAAGAGCCTTTTCCCGGCGTGCGGATGTCGCCGTGCGCGTACCTCGCCGGATTGCTGCATCCGTTGGTGGTAGAAGAACTGGGCCTGCCGAGCCGTGGCTTTGAGTGGACGCCGGCGGTGAACGGTTTGTTTGTGCCTTTCCTCGATGGCAACAGCGTTCAACTTTGGGATGACGACGAGCGCTGCGGAGAAGAAGTGCGCCGATTTTCGCCGAAGGATGTAGAGGGTTGGCGCGCGATGAACGACGTTCTGCGCAGATTGCGCGACCGACTTCGACCGGCGAGCGGCATGTTCGGAGGCGACGCGAACAATGGTGCGCGGGATATGTGGATCGGCGATGCGCCGAGTCGCGAGGAGCTTGACGATTTGCTGGCAGGCGATTCGGAGGCGAGAGATCTCCTTTTCAGGTGGTCGATGGCGGAGTTTGTCGAGCGATATTTAATTGATGAACGCCTGCAGACTGCGTATCTGGGCCAGGGAGTGATTGGCACGAATGCCAGTCCGTTCGATGCGGGGACCGCTTCCATCCGTTTTCATCACGCCTCCGGCAGATTGGGCGGCATGCCGGGAATGTGGGGATATGTCAAAGGCGGGATGGGGATGGTGTCGTTTTATTTTTGCGATGCGGCGCGCGAGGCTGGCGCAGTAGTGGCCGCGGGCGTCCCAGTGTCGCGCATACTGCCGGGGGAAGGCGTATTGCTGGAGGGCGGAGAAGGCATTGCGGCGCCGATTGTGATTTCAAACGCGGACCCGATTCGCACGTTAGCTATGCTGGACGGTGCCGCCGACGCTGCGTGGTCGGGAAAAGTGCGTGCCATTCCGGTCCTGGGGTGCACGGTAAAGTTGAACGTGTTGCTGCGCGAGCTGCCGAATTTCATTGCCCGGCCAGGGACGCTGGAAGCGCATCACTACGGCCAGATCAACGCTCCTTTGACGAAGGCGGAGTGGAAACAGGGCTACGCCGCGGCCCGCGCGGGATGCCTTCCAGAGCGGCTCTGGTGCGAGCTTTATTTTCAGAGCGTACATGATGCGAGCGTGGTTCCACCGGGAATGCACACCATGAGCGTCTTTGGGCAATACGTGCCGTACGCGTTTGCATCCGGCAGTTGGGACGATCGGCGAGATGAGGCGCGGGCGCTTGCGTTGAATTCCATCGGACGTTTCTGCGCCAATCTTGACGATGCAGTTGTGGACGCGCAGGTGCTTGGGCCGCCGGACATTGAGCAAAAAGTTGGACTGACCGGCGGGCATATTTTTCAAGGCGAATGTTTGCCCGCCTATATGTGGAGCAATCGCCTGCCTGCCAGGACGCCGATGAAGGGCGTTTATCTATGCGGCGCATGCACGCACCCTGGTGGCAGCGTCATCGGCATCAATGGCCGCAACGCGGCGATGGCGGTATTGCGCGATCTGGATGCAGGATGACATTGCGATCTTTTGCGATATTCAATTGTGGGGTCGAACACAACTGCACGATCTTCCGGGCGGCGGATGGTAAACTCACTCCAGTGAAACTTGCGCGACGGGGAATCTAGGCCCGTCTCTCGAAGCCTTTCTTTTCCGCCACTCGGCCTTCCTACATGGATCGTGAACACATCCGCAATTTCGCCATCATCGCCCACATCGATCATGGCAAATCCACGCTTTCGGATCGTTTGCTGGAGCTGACCGGATCGCTCTCCGCGCGGGAGATGCAGGCCCAGGTGCTTGACGACATGGACCTCGAACGAGAGCGCGGCATCACCATCAAGGCCCATGCGGTCCGCATGGCTTACCAGGCGGAGAATGGGGAAACCTATCAGCTCAACCTGATCGACACGCCGGGGCACGTGGATTTTTCCTATGAGGTTTCACGCTCGCTGGCTTCTTGCGAAGGCGCTCTTCTGGTTGTCGACGCCACCCAGGGGGTGGAAGCGCAGACGCTCGCAAACGCCCATATTGCCATCAATAACGGCCTGGATATTATTCCGATCATCAACAAAATTGACCTACCAAGCGCCGATATAGAACGCAGCAAGGAAATGATCGAGCAGACGATTGGCCTCGATGCGACGGACGCGCTTCCCATCAGCGCCAAGACCGGCCTGGGCGTGGCGCAAGTGCTTGAGGCAGTCGTGCATCGGCTGCCGCCACCGGCCGGCGATGTCGAAGCGCCTTTGCAGGCGCTCATTTTCGATTCATGGTTTGACGCCTACCGGGGCGTGGTGGTGCTGACGCGCGTGATCAATGGCCGATTGAAGCGTGGAGAGAATATTCGCCTGATGTCGAATGGACGGACGTTCGAGGTCGAATCGCTTGGCGTGCAGACGCCGAAGCCTGTCGTCGTGCAGGAGCTTTCCGCGGGCGAAGTTGGATTTTTTGTCGCCACTATAAAGAACGTCGCGGACGCGAAGATCGGCGACACGATCACGCACGATGCAAATCCAGCCGCAACGCCGCTGCCGGGCTTTGAGGACATCAAGCCGATGGTCTTTGCGGGCCTTTACACGGTGGAGGCGCACGAGCATACATTGCTGCGCGAAGCATTAGAGAAATTGCGGCTGAACGACTCCTCATTTTTCTTTGAGCCGGAAAGCTCGGCGGCGCTCGGGTTCGGTTTTCGCTGCGGCTTTCTAGGCCTGCTACACATGGAAATCATTCAGGAGCGGCTGGAACGCGAGTTCAACCTGAACCTGATCACCACAGCGCCAGGCGTGCGATATCGAATCACGCTGACCGACGGCAGCGTGATTGAAGTCGACAATCCATCGCATTGGCCGAACCCGACCAACATCGAAAAGATTCAGGAGCCGGTGATCACGGCGACCATCCTGACCAATGAGGAATATGTCGGCGGCATTCTGAAGCTGGTGGAAGAGAAGCGTGGACGCCAGAAGAATTTCGAATACGTCGGGTCGACTCGCGTGATGCTGACTTACGAGCTGCCTTTGAATGAGATCGTGCTCGATTTTTACGACCGGTTGAAATCTATTTCGCGCGGGTATGCATCGCTCGACTATCACTTGTCTGACACGTGGGAATCGCCGATGGTCAAGCTCGACATACTTGTTTCCGGCGAGCCCGTGGACGCGCTTTCGATCATTGTGCACAAAGATTTCGCTTACGATCGGGGGCGCGCGCTGGTTTCGAAAATGCGGGAGCTGATCCCGCGCCAGA
>JBOGLY010000033.1:0-11584 GCA_050746425.1 Acidobacteriaceae bacterium | reverse complement strand
GCCCCAGCGTTCGCCGCGGCACACTCAGCATTAAATCTCCATGCACGTCCAGGCCGTCTCCATCTCCCGTCCAGCGAACCGTCACTTTGCCGGAAGCCGCGGTAGTAAATCCAATGTTCCAGTCTTCACTGGGGGCGGTGGCCTTCAGAATCAAGGGCAGGGTCACGTCGGACACCTGCGCCGCGATTTCTGCTTGCATCGGCTGATACGTCCGCTCAATGTGACGCGGCTTCTTCTTTGCAAATCGTCGATGCAGCCGCTCCAGCAGCGCGCGCGGGCTCAATCGTCCATGCCCGGCATTCAGCGGCGGAGAAGCCAATTTAACAACTGTAGACCCCGCCGACCGGGACGGCCCAATGCAATGTTTCAGCACCATGCTCCCTGAGATTTTTCCCTGGTCCTCCAGAACCGACGAAAAATCTGTGAACGAACATGTGTCGTTATCGATGCTGAGGTTCGTGCGCAGATCCACATCGCGCAGACGCAACCAAGGTTCCATCCACTCGCCATTTTGCAGATCGATGCGACCGGAAATGAGAAATTTTCCATCCGCCGAGCCGGTCGCGTTCAGCGAAACCTGCGCTCTTCCATCGCGCAACCCATCCACTCCCGTCATCGCGCCAATCTCGCGTGCATCGACCGAACCCCACGCGGTCGCCTTCCAAATCGGCGCGGCAAAATCCCGCAGCTCCCCGGTCGCCACCATCCGCGAATTGCCAGTCTGGAGACGAAGACTGTCAATTTTGATCGAGTTCCGCGTCATTCGAAGTGCAACCTGCAATCTCGAATGCGTTTCCGGCGATTTCTTCAGACGAAAGGCAATATTTTTTGTGTCGAGATATGCTTGATAAGCCTTCTGATTCGATAGATAACGTATCGTCAGCGCAAGCGGCCCTGCCGCCAACTCAAACGGGACCTTGCGATCGTTCACCAGCAGCAGGCCATTTTCGACCCTTGTCTGTTCGACAGCCATATTCAGCAATGTCCGCGAAAGCGACCGATTGCCGGCCGCGCGCGGCTGGGGCTGATTCGTCGTTCCGTCCGACGCAACAATCAAATGAACGGTCGGGCCCTCCGCCGCGATGCTGGTCAAGCGAATCTTCGGACTTAGGAACGAAAGAACGCTCGCACCCAGCGTGAGGTGCCGTACGTGAAAATATGGAATTTCGCCGGGCGCTTCCTTGCCGTGGATGGTCAGGTCGTCAATTTCGATGGTCAGGGTGCGCGCGCTCCAATGGAACTGGCCCATTTCTACGCGGCCGCCGGTCGCCCGTTCCAGCCTGCGCACCACCGCGTGATGCACCCGCACACTGAATTGCGGAGTCGAAACATACCAGGCGAGCGATCCGATCAGCGCGGCAACCACAACCAGGGCAACGGCAACTGCGTACCCTAACCATCGCCAGCGCGAACGGCGCGGCACGGTGGAGGCCTCGTCCGTCATTGGCCGCTCCCCCCGCTGCCGACACTTTCGCTGCCCGCCCCCGCCCCGTTTTCTGCGCCGCTATGTGTCCGGTTTTCCGCATATGCGGGATCGAGAATTCGCACGTGCCCTTCGGCACGCAGGCTCTTCAGCCAATCGTCAATCATGCCGCTCACCTGTCGCTGGCGAAGAATCTCACGGATTCGGGGCGCGACGGCGTTCAGTTTGGGTACCGCGACATTTTGCTTCTTAAGTTGCGGCAGAAGCACCTGCTCGTAATACTGGCTGACATCGGCGTTCGACACTTGAACAACCACGCCGAAACGCGCATCGATAAATTTCAAGATCGCGAGCCGCTCCCGCATTCGATCCTGGACCTGAGTTGGAGTAAAACCGTGTTGCGCCAAAAATCTTCGCCATCCCGCATCGGTCTCGCAATTCACCTTGCCGGTAGATGAAATCTGTTTCCGCATTTCCGCAATTGCCGCATCGACCTGTCTTTGCGATACAGTTGCGACGCCGGGCTGCAGCGCCCGTTGCTGGTCAATCAATGTACGATCGATCACGCGCTCCAGTGCGCGCTGCGGAGTGTTGTCCGCCGCCGGCTCAAACGCCGGCTGCAACGCTGTAAAGCGCATCTCATCGTCCACATCGCTGGCCAGAATTGCCTGCCCGTCCACATCGGCCACTACCCGGTCGAGAACAGCATTCGCTGCGACCGGCCCCGCGACCTGAGCGTGCATGCGCGCACACGAACAAAACGCAATCAACACACCGCACATCATCGCCAGAGCAAACGCAGCACCGCCGCAGATCAAAAATAGACTGTCATCCCGACTGAAGCGGAGCGGAGTTGAGAGAACTGCTGTTTTTTGGCGCCCAGCGCTCACATGTTGCGAATTGTCGCTTCCCGTCATCGGTGCGCTCAAAAGGATTGTCCAATGCTAAAGAAAAAGTTGAAGTGCCCGGAGTTTCCCACGTACGGTGGCTGTCCGTTGTAGTCAAGCACTGCCGGCAGCAATGCCGGATCGCTCACCACCGGATACACCGTCGGATTCATGTTGTAGCTGAAGTCCAATCGAATCGGCCCCACGGGTGTCTTATAGCGCAGTCCAAGTCCAACCGCCTGCGAATCGTAGTTGAAGTTGCAGGTACCCTCCGGTCCAGTCAGGTTGTAGCAGGTCTTTATATCGGGCTGGTGGAATCGCAGCAGCGACGGAAATATGTCCGACGCGTTCTGATAGACGTTTCCCAGGTCCTCAAACAACGCGAACCCCAGGTTGTCTCCAATCAATGGAAGTGGCAACGGAGGAACGCGCAACTCGGTACTGTTCACGAACGCTCCCGAGCCGCCAACCGGAAATCCGGTTTGCAAATCGCGCGGGCCAGCCGCATTTACTGAGAAGCCTCGGTGCGATGTTGCGCCGCCAGCATAAAGACGTTCTGGCAATGGGACCAGATTGTACGACGGATTGCCGTAAGTGTTCTCAAAACCGATGCGCGTGCTGCGCGCCAGAATCCAGCCGTGGCCGTTCAACGGATGATAATTCGATTCCTGAACGTCCACCCGATTGAAATTCGCCTGCGACGCGAATCCCTCCCATGCGAAAAATTGTTGCGCGGAAAGGTACCAGCCGCTGGTTGCGTTCAGCGGATTGTTTCGCGTGTCATGCACCCACGTAATCCCCGGTCCGCTGACGCGCGTGGGCTGCGACAACAGCGGAATCAACTCGGCGCTTACCTGCAAGCTGTTGGGATTGACGTACACATACCGATAGGTCATGGAATAGATCAGCGTATTGGCCTTATTGGGCCGCTCCGTAAGCGACACCGATCCGCTGATTGTCGAGGCTTCATATGTAGTTACGTTCTGGTTGCTGACGTAGCCGCCGGTGACGGAAAAATCGAATGTCTTGTGATCGTAAAATTTCGGTACGCTGTACGTCATGATGGCTTGTTGTTCCAGCGTGCCATACGCGGTTTGCACGCTGATGGTGCGATCCCGCCCGCCCAGATTGATGCGGCTGACGTCGAAGGAGATACGGGGGCTCACGCCGAATTTTCCATTCGGACTGCATACGAACGCAGATGGATTGGCCACGCCCAACTCGATCAGCGACGCCGCGGAGGGGCAATTTCGCTGGGGTGTGCCCGTCTGCACCTCAAACCCAAAACCATAATCGTAGTTCCAGCGATGCGCCTCGGTCAGGTTGATCAGAACGTCTTTGCGCGGCTCGGTCCCGCGCGGGTTCACGATGCCGGTATCCACTTCGCTGAACAGCGCCAGATTGTAGAGCCGCCGTTGCGTATCGAGAATTGCGTTGCGGTTCAGCGGATCGCCTGGGTGGACTTCCATCGCCTTATCGACGACCTGCGGCCTGGTGTAATGCAATCCGCTGATTAAAACCTGGTCCACGTAAAAAGGATCTCCTTCGCGGACCCGAACGTCGATGTCGATCAGGTTGGGGTTGCCAGGTTCCGGATGTTCTTCAAATGTTATATCCACCTGCGAAAATCCGTGCCGGTAATAATAATCGAACAATTGCAGCCGGTCGCCCGCCAGTGTCGCCAGGGAGTAGGGCTCGCCCGGCAGAGTATTCATCTGCGCCAGCAATGCAATCCGCGAAACCTTCTCGACGCCGATCAGCCGCACCGTCCCAATCTTCTGCTGAGCGCCTTCATGAATTTCGTATGTGACGTGAACGTCGGACGCCTTTGAGCTGGCCGCTCCGTGCTCTACGTTCGAGTCGGACACCACCGGAGTAACACTTACGTTACCGAATCCGTTGCTTTTGTAGAGCACTTCGATTGCCTGCACATCCTTTGATACCAACTGCTGGCTGTAAACCCCATGCCGGTTCACCCGGTCGGCCGCCCGAACGCTCAAACGTTCCTTCAAAATCGATCGATCGAAGTAGCGATTGCCGGTCACCTTCACCGACGCCACTCTATGCAGCTTGCCCAAATCGACCTTGTAAACGATGCGCTCTTCATTCGGCCCGGGATGCTCGACAGCGTGGGTAACTCGCACATCGAAATATCCTTGCTTCTGGAAATGGTCGCGAAGGTTGCCATCGCCTTCATCCAGCAGGTCGGGATCGACAGCGCCCTCTTCATAAATCGGGACCAGCCGCTTCAAATCTCGGCGGGAAAGCTTGGCCCCCCCAGCGGTAATCCGCACCGCAGGCCCGCGGTTCACCTCAAAAAAATAGTCGACTGTATTCGAAGCTGCCTTGTAGTTCTCTGGGCCGGCCTGAACAGTCGCCTCCAGCCGGTTTTCGCTTTGATAATATTTGCGCAAATTCCTTAGCGCTCGCGGCACCGTGTTCGCCGTTACGATCGATCCTGGCTTCAACTTCGCGACCTGGCGAAATTTCGCCTCTGACATGTTCGCATCGCCGGTAACGCTGACGCTGCCCACACTCGCCGGCCGGTCTGCATTTACCGTATAAATCACATCTACCAGGTGATTGCTCAGATGATTGCCGCCTGCCGCCACCGTCTTCACCGCGACGGTCGAAGCATGGAAGCCATTGCGACCAAGCGCCTGCCGCAAATGCGCCGTGGCCTGGTTCAGGTCCGCGGAGGTGAAAGGCTCGCCCAGTTCCAAACGCGTGGCGCGCTGGATTTGCCCTGCCAGGGTCGACTGCTTCATGCCCCGGACGTACAGCCTGCGCAGAAATTGCTGCGGCACCCCCTGAAACGTCACCGTGATCTGACCGCCCGACTGCTGGCCTTCGGCAACAATGCTGCGATAGAGACCCGTTCCGTACAACTCATGCAGGCTGTCCTTCACATTCTGCTCGGTGAGCTTCTGTCCTGGCTGCAACGGCAGCTTTCCCTTCACGTCCGCCAGATCCTGTTCCGTAACGCCCGTGAACAAAACAGCGCGAACCACAAGCCCGTACCAGTTTTTCAGAGTGCGATATCGATGCAAATTGTCGTCTGTTGACCCTTTCGATCGCGCTTCTGGCTTGAGTGGGACCGTGGTCGCGTCTTGATTGCGCGGCGTTGCGGCAATGCCGAAGGCAGTCGCAGGCATCCACGCCGCCAACGCAAATCCCGCCAGGCAAATCCCGGTTCGGACGGCCCGCCGCAAAGTGGCGAATGCCGGATGTGGGTGTTTTCTCCGCAAGGATATAGACTCATCAACGGCGCCAGCGCGGCCGTTTTGGCACTGATTGATTTTTCCCGCAACAGCTTGTCCGGCCTTGGCGAATCGAGAAATCAATAGGCCCAGATCGTCCTGCGGCAGGTTGATCGAGAAACTCCGTTTGCCTTGTGGTTAGCATACGCAACCTGCCTGTCGCTCGTCTCGTCCTCAATCCCGCGTTCTTTCAGGTCAGGAAATTCGTGACGGTCCGCCGGAGGCGCTCAATATTCTCCAGCTTGCACTCCCAAAGGACCAGGCACTTCCAGCCCTCCTTACGTAGCTTCTTCAGATGCTCAGCATCACGAGATTTATTGCGCTCTAGCTTTGGCAACCAGTAAAGCGTGTTGGATCTGGGTGTGAGAGAAGCCCTACATTCGTGCCGATGCCAGAAGCACCCATGCACAAATATGACCTTGTGAATTTTGCGGAAGACCAGATCCGGTTTCCCGGGCAAATCTGACTGGTGTAGTCGATATCGATAGCCCATCGAGTGGACGAGCCTTCGGACGATCATCTCCGGCCGAGTGTTCTTCGATCTGACGGAGGACATGAGTCGATTTCTGTCCAAATGTCTACTCCCAAGCGAAGGCGACTCCTCAATCTGGCGGGGCGGACATCGTCCGCTATTTCTGCCGTCGCGCAAGAGGTCTCACACGATCAAAATAGCTCTTCAATACGCTAATGCCAAGCTGTGCGGCCAGCACTGGAGGCACGGCGTTCCCGACCTGGGTAAACTGGCGTGCCGTCGGTCCGACGAACACGAAATCTTCTGGGAATGTCTGAAGGCGAGCGCTCTCGCGAACGCTGAGCGTACGCGGAATCTCTGGATGTAAGTGCGATCTGCCGCCGCCGTTGGTACCGCCTGCGATTACAGTCTTGGATGGCAAAGCCGGATCAAGTCGATCAACACGGCCAAGCTGGTCACGTTGACCATAATCGAGCTTTCGATATCGCAACACAGACTCGGCCTTGTGCTCCCGGGTTTCATTGTTGGGAGCATCGGGCAGACCTCCTTTTAGAACGCTCCCGGCACCGACGGGCAGGTTCGCCGGTTCAGGGCGTTTGAACGATAGAGACAGCCGGCTGCCAACAATAAAAAGACGTTGCCTTTGCTGCGCAATTCCGAAATGCGATGCGTCCAAGACGAACGGCTGCTCCACTGTGTATCCGGCGCTCTCAAGCTCCTCGAATGCCGCGGACAGTTGCTCTCCGCCATCTAAGTCCCGAAGCCCTGGCACATTTTCGATGATGAAGCTTCGAGGTCTAAATTCCGCAATCAGCCGCACGAAGTCGAAAAGGAGGTTCCCGTTCTTCGCATGTGCGAACCCAGTACGCTTGAAATTGTCACCCCACTTCGCGAATCTCTGATTTGCTGCAATTGAAAATGGTTGACAAGGAGGTCCTCCGACAAATAGACCATCAAACGGGGCCGAAATCATGCCCCGAAGAGTGCTGGCGATGTCATCGAACTTAGACACGTCGCCTGAATGCGTTGGAGGTCCAAATACACGCCACTGAGGCCGATTCCGGCGCAAGGTTTTGCAGAAAAGCTCATTGATTTCGAATGAAGCGACCTGGCGGTAACCTGTCGCCTCAAGTCCGAGGTCCATCCCGCCGCAACCTGTAAAGAAGCTCACCAATGGAATGCCAGTGTCCGGTATCCTCAGCTTATCGAGGGTTAGCGGTCCGGGGCCATTCCAGGTTTTGATCCTGCTTTTCTCGTACACGAGATCGTCGAAGGACCAGCCAGCCTCTTGGAGTATCAAAGAGAGCGGCTCTCCCGACTGCTTAGCGCGTTTCAGCAGCTTAGCTTGAAGCGCCGCGATTGGCGACTTCGCCCGCGCACTTGGGAAGAGCAGATTAGGCATGAACCACGCCACCGAACGTCGTTTTTACATCCTTATAAGCAGCTCTAGCCTGATGCTCGTTAGGAAAATCGGCGAGGCCGCTTTCGTTCAGCCATCGATCGTAGAAGCGATGAACAGCTCTGTGACAGCTCGGACATACCGGGACTAGATCGTCAAACGTTGTCCCAGAGCTTTCGACTCGTGTACCCGACGAGAGGGGGAGCAGATGGTGCAAATCCAAAACGCGCTCAGTCCATGGGTAGGTGGCCGCAGTGTCAAGGCTGCATACGTCACACACCGCAGTGGGACGCGCATAGAAGAATGCTTTCCTCAGTTCCTGATTACGCTCGATCGTGATATGGGTTTTCTTTACCTTGCTACCCTCTACGAATCCGCTCTGCACCACGTCATTGACGACGGTATTCGGGTAATCGAAGAAGTCCTCGTTCGCTCCGTCCTTGAAAAGATTTGCCAACCTCCCAAGCTCCGATTCACGATCTACGGCTTTAGGCCCAGTCACTGGATGCAGATCGGCAAAGATCGCCTGCGCATCGACCGGATCAAGAGAAACAATCAAATTTGAGCCTTCCAAATGTAGGTAAGAAATTTGAGCTATTACCTGAATACTCTCTCTGGCTTGACGGCGAAGATTACCCGGGGCGTTGTTGCCTGCCTGTCCGTACTTCTGGTGCGAACCAATGATGCCTATGAACTCGGCGTCAGTCTCGTCGCCAACAAATCCCGTCATCCGATACGCACCTACGACCTCATCCAAAGTGGAGACAGGACTGTGCGCGATCGCTCTCTTCGCCAAGAGGTATTTTAGCGTGAAGAGCAATGGATAACGGGACTCTACATTTGGCTGCCAGTCTTGTAGGGCTGGGGATGGTTCTGTGAAAGCGCGAATGAGGAAGTGCAGGTACTCGTCGCAGGTCACCGTTCCTGGTACCGATAGGATTTTCGCTACCGGCGTCGGAACTGCAACATCGTTGACTTCGCTCACCAGTAGGCAAAGCTTCAGTACCCTTGAGTATTGCCTCCAGGGGCTGTAATCGATCGGCGCAGCGAAGGCAAGTCCAGTGGCCGCCTCCAACTCCCCACGTGTAGCGGTCTTGAAATCTTGGGTCTCGATGAAGACCGCAATCTCTCGCAGGGCATCGAATTGAAAATAGGCGAGATGCCCCTGGTCCCAATGCCACATGGCGACGACTCCGTCCAAAATGAATCTTAGCAGGATAATACTCGTATGTATCGTACCGACGTCGCAACCGAACTCAGCTTGACAAATATACTGAAGACGTATGCCTGTCGCCTCGAATCCCGCATTGTCGTCTGAAGACCGCTATTCGCGCCAGATCCTGTTTGCCGGCATTGGCGAGCAAGGCCAGCAGAAACTTCTCGCCGCCCATATCGCCATCGTTGGTTGCGGGGCGACTGGAGCAGCGGTCGCCGGGCTGCTCTCCCGCGCTGGCGTCGGAACCCTGACACTGATCGATCGCGACTACGTCGAGTGGAGCAACCTTCAGCGTCAAGTGCTTTTTGAGGAGCAAGACGCAGCCGAAGGCCTGCCAAAATCCGAAGCTGCGCGGCGCAGGATCGCCCGCTTCAACAGCCAGACTGAAGTCCATGCCCACGTCGCGGATCTGGTTCCAGGCAATGTCCATTCACTGCTGGCTGGCGCGCAGTTGTTGCTAGACGCTACCGACAACTTTGAAACGCGCTACCTGTTGAACGACTACGCCGTCGAACAGAACAGGCCCTGGATTTATGCTGGAGCGGTCGGGTCCTATGCCGTCACCATGAACATTCTGCCCGGCGAGACAGCATGTCTCGCGTGCATTTTTCCTGAGCCGCCTACCGGTATGGTCGAGACCTGCGACACCAGCGGGATTTTGAACCCGGCGGTCAACCTGGCTGCCTCATTGGAGTCGGTCGAGGCAATCAAGTGGATTGTGGGCGCCCGCGACCGGATGCGGCGCAGCTTGTTTTCCTGCGATGTCTGGAACAATGAAATTTCCGAAATTGATACCAGCCGACCGCGCGCGAATTGCTCCGTCTGCGGCGAACGCCAGTTTCCGCATCTCTCCGGGACTGGCCGCCCAGAGGTTACCCTGTGCGGCAGAAATTCCGTCCAGATTCACGAGCACCATCGCCCGATCGACTTTGCCGAATTGGAACGCAAACTGCGTCCCCACGGAACGGTCCGCCGCAACGACATGCTGCTTCGGTTCGACCGCGGCGAACATCGCATCACAGTATTCAGCGACGGCCGCGCCCTTATCCAGGGAACCACGGACATCGGGTTTGCGCGCAGTCTATATTCCCGATTTATAGGGGGTTAGGCAACTCCCTGGCGGTAAATACATTCCAAGACACGGAGTCAACACTGCGACACTTATGGAAGATTTAGATAGATTCCCCGGAAAGGGTCGAACGCATCCTGTACCCATGAACAAGAGATCGCTGCGAACCGCCGACAAGATGCCCTCCCCCACCCCATCCCAGCCTCTAACTTCCGAGGCGCGGCCGGTGCAGCAGCAACAGCGGCGCAACCCACCCATCGCAGGAGAATTGGCTGCCATAGCGCTGGCCCAGCAAGGCGATGGCGCATCTTTTGAGATGCTCTACAACATGCATAAGCGCCGCGTTTACTCGCTTTGCCTGCGCATGCTGGGCAACGTCGCGGAAGCTGAAGACCTTACGCAGGAAGCTTTTCTGCAACTGCATCGCAAGATCGCCACCTTTCGGGGAGATTCGGCGTTTTCCACCTGGCTGCATCGAATGGCTGTCAATGTGGTGCTGATGCATCTGCGCAAGAAGGGCCTTCCCCTGGTTTCGCTGGAAGAGACGCTCGAGCCCTCCCAGGAAGACGGGCCGCGCAAGGATTTCGGCACCCGCGATTTGACGCTCTCCGGTTCTATCGATCGGGTTACGCTGGAACGCGCTGTGGAGGAACTGCCGCCCGGTTATCGAATGGTTTTTGTGTTGCACGATGTGGAAGGCTATGAGCACAATGAAATCGCGGGAATGCTGCAGTGCTCGATTGGCAACAGCAAATCTCAACTACATAAAGCCCGCATGCGCCTGCGCAACCTGCTGCGTAACAGCGCGGACGAGAAGGTGGACGCATGACATCCCAGCGCAGCCAGACGCCTAACGATTGCGACGAATTCCAGCAGCAATTGCCAGAGCTTTTTGAGTCCGACCAGGACCTGTCTCAGCATCCTCACCTACAGGACTGTGCCAATTGCGCCTCGCTGGTGCGCGACCTGGAATACATTGCCGCGCAGGCAAAATTGCTTCTGCCTATCCACGACCCCAGTCCAGCCGTTTGGGACAACATCCAACAGGCGCTTTCCCGCCAGACGAGCGATGACAATTAGAGTTCCCGGACCGCCCCTGCGTCAAACTATTCCGCGGGCATGCGCTCCTCTCATTTAAAATCCAGCAAAGATTGCTGGAGGCACCCGTTCGCACGTCACATTCCAAAAAGACTCTCGCCCATGCGCCGAAACGAATCGTCCTGACCGGCTTCATGGGAGCTGGCAAAAGCACGGTCGGTCCGCATTTGGCCAAATCGCTCGGCTGGAACTTCATCGACCTGGACGATGAGATTGTGCGCGAACGGCAAGAAAGCATCGCGGAAATCTTCGATTCCGCCGGGGAAGCTGGATTTCGCGACATGGAACGAAACGCGCTCGCCAGGGCCCTGCTCCTTGAAAACATCGTGCTGGCGCTGGGAGGAGGCGCAGTCGAAACCGCGGCTAACCTCCAGTCGATCCAGCAGGATGAACAGACTCTCACGCTCTACCTCGAAGCACCGCTGGAAATACTGATTGCGCGTTGCGAGCAGCAACAGTTGCAACCCGGATCGGTCCGGCGCCCTGTACTTGAAAGACGCGCCGAGTTGGCTGAGCGGTTCCAACGCAGACGCCCGTTGTATGAGTTGGCGGACTTGACCGTCGACACTACCGGCAAGACTCTGGATGAGTTGGTTGTGTCGATCGCGAATCGCTTGAACCTATCCAAATGGAATGCGGGTCGGCCACTGAAAGTGTCGAATCGATGAAAGATCCTCAATCTTCTCCCGGATGGCCCTACAAGCCTCGCAACGTTCGCGGCGACATTCTTTTTGCATTCGCCATTGCCATTGCATTTTAT
>JBOGLY010000032.1:0-11776 GCA_050746425.1 Acidobacteriaceae bacterium | reverse complement strand
AGCTACGCCCTTTTTACGGCCTTGCTTATGCCCAGGTTGCGTTTCGGTTACATCCTGGCGGCCGTGTTCTCCAGCCTGCTGAATATCACAGTCGCCTATCTCGGATACAAATTTTTCGTCTTCAAGACCCAACGGAATTACCTGGCGGAATGGTCCCGCTGCATTCTGGTCTACGGCAGCGGAATGTTGCCGGGACTGGTGCTGTTGCCATTGCTCGTCGAAGGCCTGCATTACGGCTTCCATCTTGAACGCAGCGCGCCCTATATTGCGGGAGCGATGGTGACGGCGCTGACCGTCGTCTACAGCTTTCTCGGTCATAAGCATTTTTCCTTCCGTGTTCCGGGCGATGCAGCACGGAATGCCAGCAAAGCGGTATAGAAGGTCGCTGGATTTGTTGACATCCCTTATGACGAAAAGCGTCTGTCATCCTGAGTGGACCGAAGTGTAGCGAAGGATCTCGCGGTTTTCCGGCGAAACGCGAGGTCCTTCGGTCGCCGCAGTGGCCTCAGGATGACAGATTTATTCGATCCAAGCAGCATGTCAAAAGAGGCAGGCGGCTTCTAGCGAAAATTTTTGCAAATCCGCAGGGCGGGAAGGCCGGTACTATAGTTCCCATGGCAACGCGAGGCGACGTGAAGACCATCAGCATCATCACCCCCTGCTACAACGAAGAAGACAATGTGGTCGAGCTGTATACGCGCGTGCGCGCGGTGATTGCGTCCCTGGGGCGATATAAATATGAGCACATCTTCATCGACAATGCTTCCGAGGACCGAACGGTTGCCGTATTGAAGGGGATCGCCGCCGCCGATCCAAACGTGAAGATCATCGTCAACTCCCGCAACTTTGGCCATGTGCGCTCCCCCATGCATGCCTTCTGGCAGGCGCAGGGCGATGCCGTGATCGGCATCGTCGCCGACATGCAGGACCCGCCGGAGATGATTGCCGAGATGGTGCAGGGGTGGGAAGAAGGCTATTCCATGGTGCTGGCGATCAAGCGCAGCAGCGGCGAAAATCCCATGATGTTCTGGGCGCGCAAGCGTTACTACGCCCTGGTCAATCGCCTTTCTTCCATTGAGACGTTTGAGAATTTTACCGGCTTCGGCTTATACGACCGGCGCGTCGTAGATCTGGTCAAGTCCTTTGGCGACCCGTACCCATATTTTCGCGGAATGATTGCCGAAATCGGCCTGCCGCACAAAAAAATTTATTACGATCAGCCAGGACGCAAGCGCGGCATCACGAAAAACAATTTTTATACCCTTTACGACTACGGCATGTTGGGCATCATCAATCATTCCAAGGTTCCGCTGCGGCTAATGACCTTTACCGGATTTGGCGGCGCGTTGATCTCCTTTCTCATCGGCCTTTCTTACCTGGTCTACAAGCTGCTTTACTGGCGCAGCTTTTCGGTAGGCATTGCTCCCGTGGTCATCGGGATGTTCTTTGTCAGCTCCATCCTGCTGGTCTTTATGGGGGTGATGGGGGAATACATCGGCGCCATCCACACTCAGATCCAGCATCGCCCATTCGCGGTGGAGCGGGAGCGGGTGAATTTCGAATTTCCTCCACAGCCGCCGCTGGCTTCGCCGGACATTACTTTAGTGTCTAAAAAGTGACGAAAGTGAATAGAAATTCCCGAATTTCGTCGCATTATGGGACGGGGAGAGGAAAGCTGTCTCAACCGAACTGCTCCTGGATCTGCTGCGCAATTCAGTTATGTTGGATCTGCTTCCTCCCCCGTCCAAAGCAACGAAACCTTCGTCGAAGCTCGCCCCGGCGGAGCCAAATCACAAGCCGGAACTCGACGGCATCCGCGGAATTGCTCTGCTCGCTGTCATGCTGTCGCACGGCGGCGGACGATACATCCTGCAAAACACATTCACCGCGAAGCTCTTTGCTTATGCCATGGTGCCAGGATGGTCCGGCGTTGAGCTTTTCTTCGTGCTCTCCGGATTTCTAATCACCGGAATCCTGCTGCGCAGCAAATCGGCAGAAAATTATTTTTCCTCGTTCTATGCACGACGTTTCCTGCGCATCTTCCCCATTTATTATTTTGCCGTCACCGCCGGCCTCGTGGCCGCCCACTACCTCCCCTGGTGGAACGCGATCATGCCGCCAGAACGGATGCGTGCCTCCTACTATTTCTACGCGCAGAACTGGCCCATCTTCTGGAACCACGGCTCGTACATGACCGTCAACGCTTTCGGGCATTTCTGGAGTCTGGCCGTGGAAGAGCAGTTCTATCTCGTGTGGCCCATGGTCATCTGGCTGTTGCCCGAAGGCGGGATTCTTGCGCTGTGCACAGCCGGCCTTGTCGTGGCGCTCCCGCTGCGCTTCTATATGGTCCACCGCTATGCGGAAAGCCTGGGGGCCATGGTCATGACGACCAGCCGCATGGATGGGCTGCTCGTGGGCGCCATACTAGCCGTTCTTCTGCGAAGGGGCCAGATACCCTTGCGGTGGATCTCCCTCTGCCTGGGCATTGGCGCGGCGATTATCGGCTTCATTGCCGTTTTCCACCATACCGAACTGATCGACACGTATTTCTATATGCCAACCATCGGGATCACAGGCTTCTCGCTGCTTTGCGGCGGATTTCTGGCGCTGTCCCAGCATCCGATTGGATGGCTGCGCTCGGCCCTCAATGCCGGATGGCTACGAACCACCGGCAAATACAGCTATGGCATGTATATTTACCATGTCCCAATCTACCTGATCCTCGAACATGTATTGGAGACTCGATTTGGTGTCCGTTTCCCACTGCCGCTGCCGCTGGCGCTGGTGTATATCGGCGGCTTGATTGCGATCACGTTTCTGATCGCGAAGCTCAGCTACGACCAATTCGAATCGAGAATTCTCGCGCTCAAATCACATTTCCGACCGAGGTATCAACGAATCGGATTGGCGCCCGTCCACGGTCGTGATGCGATCGAGGCATGATTCATCGGATTTCGGAGTCGTTTTCCCCGGTCTGACGGTACGCGTCTATCTGAGTCAGACACTTCTGACGCGCATCTTCGCCGGACTGCACAGACCTATACCAGTCGAGCGTCAAATCCAGTGCTCTCGGCAGCGCTAGCACGGGCTCCCATCCCAGTCGCTGCGAGGCTTTCGACGAGTCCAGCGAGAGCATATTCGCTTCATGCGGGTGAACGCCGTCATCGATTTGCCAGCACGGCGCGGGCGCGGACGGCAACGCTGCCCAACGCGCGGCCATGTATTCGACGATCCACTGAACGGACCGGGCGTCCTGATAGTGCGGGCCGAAGTTCCATCCGCCGGAAAATTCTGTGCCGTGTCGATACAGATGCTCCGCCAGCGTCAGATACCCGCGCAGCGGCTCCAACACGTGCTGCCATGGCCGCGTGGCATTCGGGTTGCGAATGCGAAGAGTTTCGCCTGAGGCGAAGGCGCGGACGATGTCCACTATGAGACGGTCTGAAGACCAATCGCCGCCGCCGATCACGTTGCCGGCGCGCGCCGTTGCAATGGCAACTTTATGCTCTACGTATTTAGCGGCAGGGAAAAAAGAATTTCTGTACGCGCTGGTGACAAATTCCGCGCAGGCCTTGCTGTTGCTGTAAGGGTCATGGCCGCCGAGCGGATCGTTCTCGCGGTAGGGCCACACCCACTCCTGGTTCTCGTAGACCTTGTCTGTGGTCACGACGACCACCGCGCGCACGGAGGCGCAGGCGCGAACCGATTCCAGCAGATGGGCGGTGCCGAGGACATTGGTTTCGTAGGTGCGGATCGGGTCTTGATAGGATGCGCGCACCAGCGACTGCGCGGCCAGATGAAACACGATCTCCGGCTGATGCTGAAGCATGGAGTTCCGCAGATGATCCAACTCAGCCAGATCGCCGATCACGGATGTCATCCCGCCGGCGACATCGGCCTCCGTAAACAGGTTTGGTGTCGTATGCGGCGGCAGCGCATATCCCATGACGCTCGCGCCCAGTTTTTCCAGCCATAGCGCAAGCCAGCCGCCTTTAAAGCCGGTGTGACCGGTGAGGAAAACTTTTCGGCCCTGCCAGAATGCACTCACCATATCTTCCACGGTGCTGAGCCTGCGTCCCAAAGATCTTCGAGGAACTTTCTGTCATGCAGAGTGTCCATCGGCTGCCAGAATCCATGGTGCTTGTAAGCGGAGACCTGCCGCTCGCGGCTGAGAGTTTCCAGCGGATCGCGCTCCCAGATGGTGGAATCGCCCTGGATATAGGGGGCGACCTTCGACGACAGGACAAAAAACCCTCCGCTGACCCAGCGGCCGTCGCCCTTGGGTTTTTCCGAGAAGGAGGTCACCTGGGCATCGTCGCCAATTTCAAGCGCGCCGAATTTTCCGACCGATTGCGTCGCCGTCAGTGTGACCAGAGTCTTACGGCTGCGATGGAACCGCAGCAATTCGTCTAAATCGATATCCGCAAGTCCATCCCCGTAGGTAAAGCAGAAATCTTCATCCTTCTCGACGTAGGCAAGCGCGCGTTTCAAGCGCCCGCCGGTCATGGTGGCAGCGCCGGTATCGATCAGAGTCACGCGCCAGGGCTCGCAGTCGGCGCTGTGGGTCTCGATTTTATTTTTTTGCAGGTCGATGGTGACGTCGGCGGAGTGGAGAAAATAATTCGCGAAAAACTCCTTGATCATGTAGCCCTTGTAGCCCAGGCAAACAATGAAATCATTGATGCCGTAATGCGAATAGATCTTCATGATGTGCCAGAGGATGGGCCGGCCGCCGATTTCCACCATCGGCTTGGGGCGCGCGGAGGTTTCCTCCGCCAACCGGCTGCCAAGTCCGCCTGCAAGAATGATCGCCTTCATAGCTGTTCCTTCAAAGCCTCTGGCCGCCAGTATGCGGCAGCTGTTCTTACCAGCCCCATGCAATTCGGCCTATGTTCGAAGCAATCCAGCCGAACGAGATACAGTTTACGATATATTTTTACCTGACGCGGCATGGCCATTGCCAGTGCGACTTAAATGGCTTTTATCGCCATCGGGGTACGACGAAGAGGTGAGTTTGTTTGATTCATAACTATACCGCCCATGATCTTCTAGCCACAGCCGCAATCGTGCCCGTATTTGCGATTTTTCTTGTTTTCCCAGGATATGGTGTCGGATGGCTAACCGACCTGCTGCAATTTCGTTCAAGCTCCACGACAAGACGAATATTGTTAAGCCTGCCCTTGTCTCTTGCCATTTCCACAATCGTGGTCAATCTGGTTGGGAGATATGTCAGACCCGCCATCATTTTGTGGGCATTCCTGATTGCAGGCGCTCTAGTTTCTTTCCATTGGATCTATGTGTGGACGCGTCGCAAGCCACGCGTGAGCAGGGCGGCGAAAAGCACGAAAGTTGCGCTTATCCTTGCCGGACTGTGGACTGTCATTGTGATTGGTTCCTTGGCCGACATAGAAATTGGCAACAAACTATATGCGAGTACAGCGCTATGGGATCATGCCGTTAGAATAGCTTTCGTTCATTCCGCATTGAGATCCATGCCGCCTGTTAGGAACCCCTTTTCCTACTTGGGATCGGCGCCTGTTGCTCGCTACTATTACTATTGGTATGTCCTGTGCAGTTATCCCGCTCGTCTGACGCATTTCAATCCTAGATATGCGCTATATGGAAGCTCAGTGTGGTGCGGCTTTTTGCTGGCGGCCATGATTCCGCTCTATCTTCAGGACTTTTTCGGAATCGCGGAAAATCTTCGCAGAAAGTCTGTAATAGGGATCGCGTTGCTTTCCGTGACGGGATTGGACATTCTGCCCACTATCTATGAATTCTTACGTGCCAGGACCGTTTCTCCGGATATGGAATGGTGGGACCCGGTGCAGATTACTTCGTGGACAGACGCCCTCATATGGGTTCCACATCACGTTGCAGCTTTAGTTGCCTGTCTTATTGGCTTTCTGGCTCTCTGGAATGTACGAAAAATCGTGGATAAGCCATATTCGGTGTGGATAAAACGCACAGTGTGTGGTACTTTCGCGGCGTTTGCATTTGCAGCGGCTGCGGGCCTGTCTATATATGTCACATTTACATTTGCGCTGTTTCTATTGTGCTGGGGAATCCGGCTCCTTTATAAGCGCGTCTATCAGGAGTTTGTTCTCTATCTGGGTACTGCGTGCCTTACCTTTTTGATTTCTGTACCCTATCTACACGATCTTCTGCCGCATCAGGCCAGCAATGCGTCGCCTGCGGTGGGCGGCGCTGCCGTTGCCGGAATCGGCGCCGGACCGTTCGCCTTTGGCCTGCGAGCTTTGCCAAGCTTTTTGGCCACTCCTTATTTTTTGAAGATAAGAGGATTTTCGCACCCGTGGCTTTTTGCGCCCGCCGGCGTGATCGTGGTCTACATATTGGAATTTGGAGTATTTGCATTGATCGCCTGGGACCGTTTCGAGCGCGATCGAAACCGGCAATCGAAGCTCGACGAAGCGGAGATCGCGGCGTGGTATATGGTTGCGGTCGGAATGTTTGTCATCACCTTCGTTCGATCGTCAGTTATTTCAAGCAACGATCTGGCTTTTCGAAGCGCCATGATACCCCAATTCATTTTCTTGCTTTGGGGCGCGGAATACTTCGACCGCTGGTGTTTTGTGCCACATCCCGATAGATGGAAGCGCGGTCGCATGAAAAATGGAGTCATTCTTTCGACGTTGGCGCTTGGGTTTGTTGCGACGTGCTACAGTTTGACTATTTTGCGAACTTATATGTTGTTCGATGACAGCGGCATGATCGTTTATCCCGCCGACTGGTTGCCGGCCCCGCATGAGATAGGAATCGATTTGATGCATGTAAGACAAGCCTATGCGCAGCTCGATAAGATTCTTCCACCTCGATCCATTGTTCAATACAATCCTATGAGGAACGACTATCTCCCGCTGCTCGAATACGACAAGTTCCAATCCGTTGACGCGTTTCCGAATTGTGGGACCGAGTTTGGCGGCGATGCATCCAAGTGCCCTCCTGTGCAGACTGCCATAGATACTTTGTTTAATAAGCCGGGAGAAGTGAATATCCGCGAGGTGTGTGCGCAGTTATCGATCGATGTCCTGGTCGTCCGCCAGGACGATCCAGCATGGCAAGATCGAAAAAGCTGGGTCTGGACTAACTCGCCGGTTGTAGAAGATTCCTATATTCGCGCATTCCGATGTCAATAGGGCCGCGCTGAAGGAGTTGTGCGAAATCTGGCTTATGCGTGGACGGCTTGCTTCTTTCGATTCGCGAACTCGGAAATGGTATCGATCGTGTAATTCAGCATCTCCTCGGTCAGTCCGGGATAAAGGCCAATCCAGAAGACATTGCGCATCACGTAGTCGGAATTCTTCAGGTCGCCGATAACTCGAAATTCGACATCCTTATAAGCCGGCTGCCTGGTAAGGTTGCCGCCGAACAGCAGGCGCGTGCCGATCTTTCTCGACTCAAGCTCGCGCACCAGCAGGTTGCGGTCGAAGGGCGCGTCTTCTCGTACGCCGATGGGAAAGCCAAACCAGCTTGGCTCTGCGTTCGGGGTGCCCTCAGGCAGAAGCAAGCGATCTTCCAGCGGTTTTAGAGCGCCGTACAGATATTGAAAATTCTTTCGCCGCGCGGCGATGAAGCCCGGCAGCTTTGTCAATTGCGACAATCCAATTGCCGCCTGCATGTCGGTGAGCTTCAGGTTGTAGCCAATGTGGGAGTAGGTGTATTTGTGGTCGTAACCGCAGGGCATATTGCCTAAGTGCCAGTCGAAGCGCTTGCCGCAGGTGTTGTCTTTTCCGGGCTCGCACCAGCAATCGCGGCCCCAGTCGCGAAAAGATTCAACCAGGGTTTTCAGCAGTGGGGAATTGGTGACGACCGCGCCGCCCTCTCCCATGGTGATATGATGCGCCGGGTAAAAACTTATCGTGGCCAGATCGCCGAAGGTGCCAACCTTTTTGCCTTTGAAGGTCGCCCCCAAGGCGTCACAACTATCTTCAATTAGCCATAGGTTGTGCTGCTTCGCGAAATCTGCCACGCGATCCAGGTCGTAGGGATTGCCAAGCGTATGCGCGATCATGACGGCGCGCGTTCGCGGGCTGAGGGCGGTTTCCAGTTGAGAGACATCGGCCTGATAACTGGGCAGCGTGATGTCGATGAAAACCGGAATGCAGCGATTCTGAACGATTGGATTGACGGTGGTCGGAAAACCGGCAGCAACGGTGATGACCTCATCTCCCGGCCGCAACGCGCGATCGCCAAGCCTCGGGGAAGTCAGCGCGGAAAAAGCCAGCAGGTTGGCCGAGGATCCTGAATTGACGAGCGTTACCTCGCGAATGTCCAGATAGCGCGCGAGCTGTCGTTCGAACTGGCCGGCAAACCTGCCGGTGGTCAACCAGCAGTCGAGCGAAGCATCGATCAGATTTCGCAGGTCGGAAGCATCGAGCACTTTTCCCGCGACAGGAACGGCGGATTCGCCCGGAAAAAAAGGCTTCGCGCGAAACTCTTCCTCGAAATACTCCTCCGCGAGTTGAAGAATCCGCTCTCGAAGCTCGCGGCTGCGCTCGCTCATTTGTCTATCGTAATCCAGCCTGAGGAGCTTGCCACAAAAAGCTAAAACGCTGCTTGATGGAGCGCCTACATGGCCCAAGAGGCTTGCTGCGGCGCGAAGCGTTGGCAGCACCCGAGTGGGTTGTCTGACGGATGTAGCAAAGATTTAAATCGTAAAAACGTCCATTGCGAGTGATCGATCAGGATTGGCAACCATCGCTTGAGTTCGGGCAATCCGACTAGATAAGGGGACGCGTTGCACGATAAGCCAGCGAACGGATCATTTGAAAGAAAGGGGGATTTTTACATGATCAACAAATCGGTGTTGATACTGGCGGCCGCTTTCCTGCTGCCGGCGGTGGCGGCCGTGGGTCAGCAAAATGGGAGCAACGGAAGCTCCCGGAGTAACACAAAGGTTACTGAGGGGACCCACCACCGGACGAATTATGTGATGCGAACGGGATCTGTCTCCGACACTGGTGGCGGCCTGATGGGGGACTACGGGAATTCGCAGCCTGGCACGGTGGTCCACACCAGCCGGCATCACAGAAAACACAAAAACACAAACCGCAGAGGAGTAAACAGTAATTCAAACACTTCAGGATGAACAAATAGCCATAGCCGTTTGATACATCCGGCGTGGTTTGCGTCCCGACTGGAGCGACGCGGACCTTGTTGAATTTGATCGATGCCACTCAACCCAGGAGAAGGCATGAATGTATGAATGGCCGCCGCTCTCCATCACCTGCCGAAAAGAATTGAGCCGAGCAGGATCACCAGCACCAGTCCGCTCACGAAAACATACATGCGATCGCGTTCCAGAGCAAAAGCGCCCACCAGGAACGCGACGCGGGCAACGGGAGTGGCAATCAGCAACAAAACTCCCAACTGGATGATGGCCATGGGCTTGCCTTTGAATGCATTTGGGACCAGCCCGGTCAGCGAACGAAGCGGAGCGTTTACGGAATGGAAGACGTGGTAATCGGGAATCGACGAAGAGTGTTGCGACAGAAAAAGACCCAGTCCAATTAGAGTTACGAAACAGGACAGGAGTACGCCGGCGCGCAAGACCTGACCGATCAGCTCCTCCACCTGTTTGTCGTTCAACTTGCGCACGTAATTAGACCTTTCCGATCCAGCCGTTGTAGATCATTTCAACGGCGAGGAAAAAGATGACGAGGGAAAAAATCAGGCGCAGGGATTTCACATTCGCTTTGACCAGCAATTTCGCGCCGACCAGCGAGCCGATCAGCACGCCGATCATGACCGGAGCGGCCAGCGACGGATCGATATATCCGCGACGCAGATAGATGCCGGCGCTTGCCGCGGCGGTCACGCCGATCATGAAGTTGCTGGTAGTCGTTGAGACCTTGAACGGAATCCGCATGATGTGGTCCATCGCCAAAACCTTGACCGCGCCGGAACCAATCCCCAGCAGGCCGGAGAGCACGCCTGCGCCGACCATGGTGGCGAAGCCGCCGGAGACATTTTTCACCGCATATTTTTCATCGTGTCCATCCGGGCCGGGAAAAGTACCGTTCATCTTGAAGCGGTCGGACCAGCGGTTGGGCGCAACTGCCGTCTCTTCATGTTTACGAAATGAAACGTAGACGGAATACAGAAGGACCAAACCAAATACAATCGCAATACCGCGTGTTGGCGTTCGAGTTGCCAGCCACGCCCCTCCTACTGCTCCAAGGGTAGTGGCAATTTCCAGGAACATTCCGATGCGAATGTTGGAAAAGCCTTCGCGAACGTACGCTGCGGCTGCACCGGAAGAGGTTGCGATGACTGAGATGAGAGAAGCCCCAATGGCGTAGTGAATGTCAACCTTGAACAGCAAGACCAACATGGGGACAAGAACCACCCCGCCGCCAAGACCGGTCATCGAGCCGAGCAGTCCGGCCAGAAGAGCGCCGCCTAGAGTGAATAGCGAAAAATCCAATTGATTCATCGGCAGACTTTAATGCCTCTGGAATCCATATTTACCGGCACGGCTCCAAAAGAGATGCTACCAAGTTTGGGTGAGAAAACGTCCGCAAGTGGAGACTATTTCTTCAAGATGCCGTCTGTATCACTTCGGGCTGTTCTTAGGAGATACTCATAGAATCCTGGTGACGGTTCGCACACGATTGCTTAACATCCGAAGGAAGATATTTTCTCGAAGGTACAAGGAATGGAACTGAAGCAGGTTCGAGGTATGAATAGCAGGCTGCATCGCCGAAACATTGGGTTGGGATTCGGGATGATTGCAGCTCTGCTGCTGGGCGGTGTCGCCATTCCCCAAGCCGGCGCATTGGCAACACTCGAAAGCCGGATCAGCGGACCGATCCGCTCCGACCAGATGCAGGCGGTCAAGGGGTCCGTCCATCCCTTGGTTGCGGTTGCGCGCGATCAAGGGCAATTGGCTGGCTCGACGCCAATTGAAAATATGGCGCTGGTGTTTCGTCTGTCCGCGGCGCAACAGGCCGACCTGACGAAGTTGCTTCAGGAGCAGCAGACCAAGGGTTCCCCGATGTATCACCAGTGGCTGAAGCCGGGCGAGTTTGCCGCTCGCTATGGAGTCAGCCAGGCGGACTTGAGCAAGGTGGAAACGTGGCTGCGGTCGCGTGGGTTTACGGGAATCGCTGTTCCGCGCGCCGCTGATCGAGTAGTTTTCAGCGGGAACGCGGCTCTGGTAAACGCCGCCTTCCAGACGCAAATGCATCGCTATCTTTACCACGGAAAGCAGCATTGGGCGAACTCGACCAACATCAGCCTGCCCCAGGCAATTGCGGGGATGGCGATTGGTGTGGAACACTTGAACACCTTTCGCCCCGAGCCGCGCGTTATCAAGCGGCCGGTGCATAGATCGCGCCAAATGCCAGCGGCACCGCATTACACGCTGTGCACCTCGACTGCGAATCCATGCCCTAGTGGCGACGAGATCAATTTTGTCGCTCCCTCCGATTCGCAGACGATTTACGACGTGACCGGCCTGTACAACAGCGGCTTCACGGGAACGGGCCAGACCATAGCGGTGGCAGGGCAGACCGACATTGTGAAATATGAGAGCGATATCGCGCACTTTCGCACTCTCAGCGGCCTGAATGGGGGCAATTTGCCCAAGCAGACCGTGGTGCCAGGCTCAGGAACGGCGACGGTTTACATTGGCGACCTGGAAGAAGCTGACATCGACACGGAATGGTCGGGCGCAATTGCGGAGAATGCGACGATTTTGTTTGTGACAGTGGGAAACAATCAGAACTTCAGCGTGCTGGACTCGCTGCAATAT
>JBOGLY010000031.1:0-11792 GCA_050746425.1 Acidobacteriaceae bacterium | reverse complement strand
ATTAATTTACAGTGGGTGGCGTTTAAGCTTCAAATCCACGAGGGGAAATATCTCTCCGCGCACGAGCCTGGTCGGTGTCACCCTGGGGGCGAGCGGCGGTTTGGTTATTGGCAACCTATTCCAGTGCGTACGTTGATCGGCTGGCAACAGTTGAGAATTCCCGCCGCGGAAGCTCGCCGCCCTGTGGTCGACTTCTCAGCAATAGCGGGTCAGTAGACGTCGGACCTTTCGGCTCGCATCCGATTGTCGACCTCTACGGCTGAAGATCCTGTTCTGGAAACATGAAAACAAGGAGCACGATCCCAACGATTGTGAAATCGCGAAAGGCGGTTTCCTCGCCATTCCACGCATGCGACTGCCACATTAGGAACCATTCCCCGCCAACTGAGATGAACGCGGTCAACCACATCAGGAGCGATAGCGTCAGCGCGATTACGGGTATTCGCTTGGCCGCTTCAAACTGCATGGCCGGAGACTGGATGGCGCGTAATAGCGCCACGCAGCCCAACCACAGCAGAATTGCCGTCACGATCTCCCACACAATAATGGCGATGTAGAACGAATAGTCGGCGGCTGACGACGTGAGAGCCCGCCACATTCCCTGGTTCCCGGGAAAGGTTGTGTCCATCATGAGGACGTGGCGTACAAGTTGGTAATTCGAGTTGAAATCAGTCAAATTGTTGAAAACGACGAGCGAATAGAAAAGAGCGACGCCTGCAAGGAGCAAGAGCTTCGCGATGCGCGTGATCACTTTCTGTCTCCTTGGGTTCGAACTGAAGCCGGGTCGTCGGGGTTCATGCTAACTTGGAGTCCCGAACGATTCAACGACAAACTTCTCGAAAACTGGCGCTGCAACTTCTTTAGCTCGTGTCCGTCTCGGAGAGTGGCAAAGTCGCCAATGCGCTCATTGACACATTCTGTCCGCATAATCGGCAATAAGAGATTGGATCAGTTTGGAGCCACATTGGGTTTGTTGACGCAATTTAGGGGCGGAGAATGGTTCGATCCCGACCAGGTCCACCATCGCTTGCAAGCTGTTGTGCTACCGGAATGTCGCCGTGCCAGTGTGGAGCGCAGGCCAATGCTGCGCCTCGAGCGGCTGCCGGTTCCACGGTTATCTGCGTAGACAATTTTTCTGAGCTAGCAGCGGCCGCTGCGTCCAGTCCACAAACTTTTCCGACAACTAATCATTTCTCTTCTACGATGACGACATCCCATGGCTGAACCGTGACGCTTTGCCCGTGAATGATTGGCTCGCCAGTTGGCAGGTCAACCCCATCCGCGTAAGGATAGACAAAGTTCTGCGCGGAGCTTGAGTAATTCAAGTAGTAATCGATGCGCTTGCCGAACCGGTTGGTTCCGTGCTTCACGTGGAGCGGCGCTGGCAACATCTGGTCCGGGCCGGTCAGTCCGGCGTGATGCAGCATATCGAGAATGACGCGGCGTTGCAGGTCGTCCGACAAATATGTGCCCTCGTATGTGAGCGTGCCCGTGCCATAATGATTGCGAGTTATCGCCGGCCATCTGTCAAAGAACGGGTCATCGTACCAAGCCAGCGCTTTGGCATGTTCGGGGATTAGAAATTCCGCCCAATAGCTCACCTTATTCTGTGCGCCCGCGCCGAACGGATCGCCCTTGAGCGCAAGAGGGTGTTCCAAGTTTGAGAATTCCTGATAACTGAACCCAGCGGCCTGCCGCAGCGGACCCGGCGCGCGCACCCAGCGGACTGCCGAATTTTCATTTGCAAAGCCGCTCTTGAATGTCATCAGAACGTGTCCGCCGTTCTTTACATAATCGGAAATTTTCTGGAGCAAAGCGTCATCGGCAATATATAAAGCCGGCACGATAAGGACTTTGTAACGCGAAAAATCTGGATCTTCCGGGAAGACAAAGTCGGTCCCGACATTCAAACGATAGAGAGAGCGATGAAGCTGGTTGACCAGAGTCGCGTAGTCCGCTACCGGGTTCGTATTCGATGAACCCGCGCCCGCACCTGTGAACGGCATAAAGGAAATCGCATTGAGCGAGTCCGCGCTCCACAGGATCGCCACCTGGTTCTTGATCTTCAGATCGACCAGTTGCGGTCCGATGCGCTTCAGTTCGTTGCCAATTTTTGAAACCTCGGCGTAGGCGCGATTGGGCTGGTAATCGTGCGAGAGCACTCCTTTCCAGTACGTTTCCTGCCCGGAATTGATCGATCCCCAGTGCCAGTACTCGACCATGTTTGCGCCGCTTGAAAGATCGGTATAAACATCGAGCCGGAGTTGTCCATCGTAGGGAGGATACTGGCGAGCGGAGTTCCAGCCGATGGTCTGTGCGTTGGTTTCGGTGATCAAGTAATTCGCGTGCTTCAGGGAGCGAGTGAAATCGCCATTTTCCGCTTGCGGCCAGCCATCCATATTGTCCTGAGTGCCGTGATAGATGTTGTCTGAGGCGACATCGAGCGACTTGGCAACCTCAAATTCATTTACGTCCTTATGCATCGAGCCGGCAAAATCGGTAGTGACAAATTGGTTTGGCCCGCGATGTTGCCGCACCAAAGAAGCCTGCCAAGCCAGGTAATTTGTGACGCGCATCTGCTCCCAGCGCGACCACTCCAGCTTGTAGCCGGTGCTCTGCGCGTCGTCGCGGGTCGGCATTTCGTCCCAGCTATTGACGTCCTGACCCCAGTAATTCAGGAACCAAGCCTTGTTCATATTTTGCGTCGTCCCGAATGTCTGCTGAAGGTGACGCACGAAGCCGGCGAAGACATCGGGATTCGACGCTCCATAAGAAGAAGTTTCATTGTCGATCTGCCAGCCGATCACGTTGGGATTGTTGCGGAAGTGGTCGACGAGATGAACGATGAGACGCTTGGCGTAGGCGCGGAAAATAGGATTGTCAGTGTCCATGTTCTGGCGCATCCCATAAAATCGCGGAGCACCGCCGAGCGGACGGGCCAGTATTTCGGGATGCTCGTGGTAAAGCCAGACGGGGATGGAATACGTGGGCGTGCCCAGGATCACTTTGATGCCGGCTTTTCCCATCGCATCGACAACCCGGTCCATCCAGGCATAGGTGAAATGGCCGTCTTCCGGCTCCCATAAACTCCATGTGGATTCGCCCATGCGCACCACCGAGAAACCGGCCTTTTGCATCATCGCAACGTCTTGATCGAGGCGCTCATAAGGCTCGTACTCGTGGTAATAGGCAGCGCCGTAGAGCACGTTGGGCATCGCTTGCATGGAGAGCGGATTGCTCCTTGCCGACGCGACCTGACCTTGCGCCAGTGAAGGTCCAATCATGAGAAAGGAACCTAAAACCAAAAAGAGCAATCTTTTGTTCCACGGATTACGGCACTGGAGTGTATGCATGGAATACTTCCTTGAGTAATTATTTATTTAAGCTACCATTACGGAATAACTTTGCTCTGGCGGCCCTTTCAGTATTTCTCCATTGCATAATCGAAATGAGGTGTTCGGTGCTGTTGCCAAGCAAAAGAAGCGAAGTCCTGCGCGCCAACCAGGAAATAGTGCGGCAAGGGCTGGTAGTGTCCACGTTCGGCAATGTTAGCGGCATCGTGCGCGATGAAGGACTCGTCATAATCAAGCCCAGCGGAGTGGCGTACGAGGCCTTGACTCCAGAAGATATGGTGGTAAGCGATCTGGAGGGGAATATCGTGGAAGGTTCTTTACGACCGTCGTCCGACCTTGCCACGCATTTGGTTCTCTATCGCGCTTTCCCGCAGATTGGCGGCGTGGTACATACCCATTCGGAATACGCCACAGCCTGGGCACAGGCAATGAAGCCAATCCCTTGCTATGGCACCACCCACGCGGATTATTTTCACGGTCCGGTTCCAGTGACCGAAATGCTGCGCGCCGATGAGGTTGGAGAGGACTATGTGCGCAACACCGGTGAAGTGATTCTTCGCTGTTTCCGCGACATCGACCCGATGAGCGTCCCCGCGGTGCTGGTGGCTGGCCACGCGCCATTCTGCTGGGGAGAAACGCTCGACGATGCCATCCATCATGCGGTCGCACTGGAGTATGTGGCGCGGCTTGCTCTCCACACCGAATCGCTGGCGGGCAAGTCATCGGGCATTCCGCAGCATTTGCTCGATCGACATCACACGCGGAAGCACGGCGCAACCGCAACCTATGGGCAGCCGCACCCGCTTTCCGGCGATCGACGTAAATGAACTGGTTCCCGGCTGGCTCCGCCTTCTGTCATTTGTCGCCCGCGCCGCCGGCCGCTTTCCTCGCCGCTGCCGCTCCTCGTTCGATGCACATGGCGCATTTGGCGCCACTCGATATTGCGATCATTGCGGTCTACTTCGCGGTGGTCGTCTATATCGGTTTTTATCTGAAGGGCCGCAATAACAGCAGCGAAGAATTTTTCCTTGCTGGACGCGAGATGACCGCCTGGATCGCGGGGCTCAGTTTCATCTCCGCCAACATGGGATCGCTGGAGTTGATGGGTTGGGCCGCGGCCACCTATCAGTACGGCATTCTGGCAGCCCATTGGTATTGGATTGGCGCCATTCCGGCCATGCTATTTCTCGGCCTGGTGATGATGCCGTTTTACTACGTCTCGAAAACGCACTCCGTCCCTGGGTATCTAAAGCTGCGCTTCGGCGAATCGAGCCGCTTGCTGGCCGCGATTTCCTTTGCGATCATGACCATCCTGATGAGCGGCATCAACATGTTCGCCATGGCGCTGGTGATGAATGTGGTGCTGGGCTGGAACATTCACTTCAGCATCTGGGTGTCGTCGATCACGGTTGCGGTTTATGTCGCGCTGGGCGGTCTGCGATCGGCCATTTTCAATGAAGTGCTGCAGTTCGTCCTTATCTGGGCGGGCGCGCTGCTGGTCCCGATTCTGGGCCTGGTTGAAACCGGCGGATGGAGCGGCATGGTCGCCCGCATTCATCGCAATTTCCCTGGACAGGACCTCACGCATCTCTGGCGCGGGCTCGGTTCCTTTACCACCAACCCCATGGGGGTGAACTGGACTGGCATTGTTTTCGGTCTGGGCTTCGTGATTGCTTTCGGCTACTGGACCACGGATTTTCTGGTGGTCCAGCGCGTACTTTCCGCCAAGGACCTGCGCGCCGCCCAGATGGCGCCCATCATCGGCGCGGGCTTCAAAATGCTGGTGCCGATCATCGTGATCTTGCCCGGCCTGCTGGGTTTGGCTGTGCTGCCGCACCTGTTGCCGCAGGAAGTTGCTGCGCATACCGCCGGGTCCTACAGCTTCAACGAAGTGCTGCCGCTGATGCTGGTGCGATATTGCGGTCCAGGTTTACTTGGCCTGGGCATCACCGCGTTGATCGCTGGCTTCATGTCCGGAATGGCTGGCAACGTCAGCGCGTTTTCCGCAGTTTGGACCTACGACATTTATAAGTCACAGATCGTCAAACACGCCTCGGACCGCCACTACGTCAGCGTGGGGCGATGGTCGACCATTCTGGGAGTAATCGTCAGTATCGGCGCGGCGTATCTCGTGATGCAGTTCGCCAGCATCATGGATTATGTGCAGGCGCTCTTCAGTTTTTTTATTGCGCCGCTGTTCGGCACCGTAATTCTGGGCATGTTGTGGAAGCGGGCAACTTCGGCGGGCGGATTCTGGGGATTGCTTTCCGGGACAGTTGTATCGGTCGGTCTATATGTATGGGTCCACTTCAATCCAGCTGCGCTGGCGCACGTTGCGTTTTCGGTTCATGCCAAAACCATGGCGGAAAATCTATATCGAGCGCTATGGGCCTGGATCGCTTGCGTTGTCGTCACGGTTGCGGTGAGCCTGTGCACGACGCCGAAGCTCGAATCGGAATTGAACGGGTTGGTTTATGGTGCCACGGTGATTCCTCACCAGGGGCCTATGCCGCTGATGAAAAACCACTGGTTCTGGGCCGGCGTGGTGATCGTGATTTTCTTCGCTTTGAATCTAATCTTCTGGTAAGGTCGCGCTATTTTTGCAGGGGGCTTTCAAGATGCACAAGACCGATGTTTCCATTTGGTTTTTCAATGGAGTACTGCTCGCCATCTACGGGGCCATGATCGGTGGCTATGGTGTCTATGAGCTGGTCAGCGGGCACACGCCGCCGGTAGTGCTGGCGAATCTGCACGCGCCGCTCTGGTGGGGCGGCGGATTGCTGGTCCTTGGACTTTTCTATTGCGTGAAATTCGCGCCGGGGAAAGAAAATCGTAGAGGAAAAAAGCGATGAGCGTCGCCGCCATTTGTCTCGAACCGAACAAGTACATCGCCGAATCGAAAGAGGATTGACCATGACGATTGTTGCGGGTGTGGATTTTGGAACGCTGAATGTACGAGTCTCCATCTTCGATAGCGACCGCGGCCGGTTGGCCACCGCGGTCGCGGAGTATCCACTGCACCGCCGGCGCGATGACCCCGACTACGCCACGCAGTCGCACAGCGATCAAATGCGCGCGTTGGCGACGGCGTGTCGCGAGGCCGTTGCGAAGGCAGGAGTGACGGGCGACTCGATTGCCGCGATTGCGCTCGATACCACCGGTTCCAGCGTGGTGCCGGTGGACGCCAAAATGCAGCCGCTTGGCGAGTATTACTTATGGTGCGATCACCGCGCAAAATCCGAGGCGCAGCAGATCACAGAACTGGCCCACCGGAGAAAACTCGAAGCCATCGAGTGGTGCGGCGGGGTCTATTCCCATGAGTGGGGTTTCGCCAAGCTGCTGCATTGGCTGAGGCATAACCCCGACCAGCGTGCGCAATTCGCAAGCGCCTTTGAACATTGCGACATGGTTGCGGCCACGCTAGCGGGCGTGACCGACCCCTCGAAAGCTGTACGAAGCGTCTGCGCGCTGGGACACAAGTGGCTCTGGAATCCGCGCTGGGGAGGATTCCCGCCGCAGGAATTTTTGTCCGAGGTCGATCCTCTGCTGAACGGTATTCGCGCGAAGTTGCAAAGCCCGGTTAAAACTTCCGACCATCTGGCTGGACATCTGAGCGACTACTGGGCGGAACAACTGGGTCTCAAAGCTGGCATTCCGATTCCTGTTGGCGCGTTCGACGCCCATTGGGATGCGATCGGCGCGGACATTCACGAGGGCGATGTGGTCAATGTGGTCGGAACCTCCACCTGCATCATCGCCATGTCGCATGAGACGACGCTGGTTCCAGGCGTCTGCGGCATTGTTCCGGGAAGCGTACATCCGGCGTTTACGGGGATTGAAGCGGGACTGTCCGCAACCGGCGACATCTTCGACGCAATCGCCCGCCGCGCCGGAACTGGCGTGAAAGAACTGTCCAGGGGACTTGAAGAGTACGCCGCCGGGCAGACCGGGTTGCTGCGTCTGAGCTGGGACAACGGCGATCGCACGGTGTTGGTGAACGCGGAGCTTGGCGGCATCACGTTGGGGTGGAACCTGCTGCACACCGCGCAGGATGAGTTGTTCGCCGCCATCGAAGGCACGGCGATGCACACGCGCATTATTTTGGAGCGCATGGCAGAACACGGCGTGCGCGTGGACCGCGTCATCAATGCCGGGGGCGTTCCGCAGAACAACGCCGTCCTGAATCAGGTCTATGCGAACGTGCTCGACAAACCTGTGCTGGTGCCAGATGGCGTGCCGACCAGCCTTGGTTCCGGAATTATGGCCCTGGTCGCTGGAGGCGCGTTTCCCTCGATAGAAGCCGCGCAGCGGGCGCTCTGCCTTCCTCATAAAACGTTCGCGCCGCAACCCGAAGCGGTTTCGGTTTATCGGCAGATTTATCCGCTGTATCGCCAGATTTATTTTGCACTGGGCGAGAAAAATGCGGCTGCCGTGCCGCTTGGCAGCGTGCTGCCGGAATTGCGCCGGATTGCCGAGCAAGTCCGTGGAATCGTTCGAAGGTAGCAATTGTCCCAGAAGACATCTTCGCGATCGGTTTCTACGATATTCATATCGCGGAATTGATCTGACAACGACTGACGCGATTCGGTAGCCTTGAACCAGGATTGAGACTCTTTGGTGAGAGGGGCGAACATGAATCTCGACGACTTCAAGAAATCAATTGCAGCACAGGAACCGCCGACGGGGTTGTCATCTCCGCTGCAGGCGCTGTGGTGGGACGCCAACGGCGACTGGACTAAGGCGCACAAGCAGGTGGACGAATTGGACACCAAGGACGGAATGGCCGTACACGCCTACCTGCACCGCAAAGAGGGTCAGACTGCGAATGCAGATTATTGGTACCAGCGCGCTGGACGAGCATTCTATCGGACGACGCTCGATTCCGAATGGCAGGCGCTGGTCGAAGCGCTCTTGTCCAACGACGAGCATAGCCACTAAGCGTCTCGTCCACCGAGCCAAAAGTCGTAGTAAATAATGTCATGGTAGTCAGCTCGGAGAAGTTACGCATCTGATTTCATGAACGCGATGAAATCCGGCCCTGATTGCTGTCTGCGGGGCACGGGCCCAAAAGCCGCTTTCACACAGAAAGCTTGTAACATCCACCGGATATGCGCCGTGGCAGAACCGATCGAAAGAAACACAGAAATAGCCAGCCCCGCTCCGGACGAGACTCGGTGGACTCTATCCGCGAGGATCCGGCATTTCCCAATGCAGCCTGCGAAAGCCTTTATTTCCCAACTATGGTCCTCCTCGTTGCGAGATGAAATTATCGACCGGGCGGCGGAGCTTGCCTACTACTTCCTCTTCGCGTTGTTTCCGGCATCGATGTTGCTTTCTACAATGTTCGGATTGTTCGCGCGGGCGCGCGGGCAGGCGAACCTGGAAATGATGTTCTATCTCGCAAAAGTGATTCCTCCCACAGCTTTCGGGATCATCCAAAGCGCCTTCGGCGAAGCTACGCGCGGAAGCGATGTATGGCATCTGACGTTTGGCGCGATTGCCGCATTGTGGGTGGCGACGTATGGCATGACCTCGGCGCAATCCGTTTTAAATGTGATTTACAGGACTCCGGAGACCCGGCCCTACTGGAAGGCCAAGACGATTGCCGCCATTCTGACGCTGGCAATTTTTTTGCTCGTTTTCCTTGCCATGTCGTTATTGGTGCTGGGAGATTTTCTAGCAAAATTGATGATTCAGAATCTGCTGATCAACCCTCTGGCCATGATTGCGTGGAAAGTGGTCCAGATATTGTGCTCGCTTTTTTTCATGTCCATGGTCTTCGCCCTTACCTACCATTGGGGGCCAGACCGGAAGGGGCACAAGTGGCGCTGGTTTTCTCCCGGCGCGATTGTAGGAGTTCTCGGCTGGCTGGGAGCATCCATTGGACTTCGACTGTACCTGCATTTATACAATCCCTATGCCAGCATGTATGGATCGCTGGGTGCCGTGATGGTCTTGCTGGTCTGGTTTTATGTCAGCGGCTTCATGCTGCTGTTGGGCGCGGAGATCAATGCGACCATTGAGTCGCTTCAAAATTCATCATGAAATCCAAAAAAACTCGCACTTTTGACAATATGCTGTCAATATGACAACGCGTTGTCAGCAGCTTATTGTCAACTTGACAACAAGTTGTCAATTACAAGCCGGAACGTCTTGTTTTTCGAACTTCAGTGCGGCGAAGCCCGGTCGGCTTCAAGGTGAAGGCATATACTCCGCAAAATTCATGAAACTTGTTCGAGGAAGCGTTTCTTAATCAATTCCAAAAGATCGCTGTCCGCATTCTTCCAAATCTCATCGTTGAATATTTCCACTTCAATCGGTCCGTCATAGCCGGCTGCGTCCACGGCCTGGCGCAGACGACGCAACTCGATGATGCCATCTCCCATCATGGCCCGACCCATCAGAATGCCGGGCAAGGGCACGGGCCAGTCCGACACATGGAAGCCCACGATTGTGCCGCGCGCCCGTTCAATCTCTGACATTACTTCCGGGTCCCACCAAACATGGAAAGCGTCGATGACGACACCCGCGGACGGACTGTGGAGTCGGTCGACGAGATCGTTGGCTTGTTTCAAGGTGACGACGACGGAGCGTTCCGCGGCATACATCGGGTGCAGCGGCTCGATGCCGAGAGCGACACCGGCTTTCTCGGCCTCTGGTAGAACTTCCATCAAACCGTCGAGAACCGTGGCGCGCGCGTCGTCCAGCGTTTGCCCATTCGCCGGGCCGGAAACAACGACCAGCACCGGCGCACCTAGCGATGCTGCTTCCTCAATTGCGCGGCGGTTATCGTCAATAGGCTCGCGGCGTTCCTTCGCGGTGGGCGCGGAAAACCATCCTCCGCGACAAAGGCTCGATACGCGCAAGCCCGCGGCCTGAATGGTTCGCGCAGCATTTGTCGCGCCGCCGTCGAGTTTATGCCGCCACACCGCGATGTAAGGAATGCCGCTGCGTGAGCAATTGCTGACCGTCTGCTCCAGCGACCAGGGATCGGCTGTGATCTGATTGAAGCTGAGGCGCTTTAGCAGGCTCACGATATCCCCGCCAGCAAGAGAAATTGCCGCATCCGCTCGGTTGCCAGAGCAGGATCACGCAGCACTCCAGCCTGATCGGCGAGCACGAACAATTCGCAGAGGTGCGCTACCGAGCGTGCGCTCTGCTTGCCGCCAACCATGCGGAAGTGAGATTGAAATCCATTGAGAAAAGCGAGGAATACGACGCCGGTTTTGTAGTGCTCGGTTGGTGAGGCAAAGATGTGCCGGGAAAGCGGCACGGTGGGCGCGAGCAGTTGGCGATACTGTGAAACGTCGTCCGCGTCGAGCGCAGCCAGAGCAAGGGATGCGGCGGGAGCAATGGCATCGAATATCCCGAGCAAGGCGTCGCTGTGCCCGTGCTCGTCGCCGAGAATCAGTCGATCATAGTTGAAGTCGTCGCCTGTATACATGCGCACGCCAGCAGGAAGTCGGCGGCGCATGGAAATTTCCAGCTCCGCATCAAGTAGGGAAATTTTAATACCGTCGATTTTTTCCTTGTTCTCGCGAATCACGCGGAGACAATTTTCCATGGCCTCTGAAATCGTGCTGCCGCCCCAGTAGCAATCGAGCGCCGGATCGAACATCGGTCCCAGCCAGTGCAGGATGACAGGTTGGCGAAGCTGCCCCAACACTTTCGAGTAGACCGATGCGTAGTCGTCGGCATGGCGCGCGCTCGCGGCCAGGGCGCGGCTCGCCATCAGAATAATGCGTCCACCCACGGATTCAATGGCCTCACATTGTTCCAGGTACGCGCTTGTCACATCCTGCAAGGTGAACTTTTTCCCTGCCGGCAGATGGTCGGTACCCGCACCGCTGGCGACCGAGGCTCCGCGAGCTTTCGCAGCCCCCGTGCTGCGTCGGATCAACTCCAACGCCAGCGGCCAATCCAAGCCCATGCCACGTTGTGCTGTGTCCATAGCTTCTGCCACGCTAAACCCTAGCGACCACAAATAATCACGGTAGGAGAGCGTCGCATCCCAATCGATCACCGATTGCGTCAGTGGTTCCGCAGTGCGCAACGGATCAACGACGACATGGGCGGCCGCAAACGCGATGCGTGTAGCGAATGACGCGCACGGTGTTGGGTTCAACGGCCGATGGGAAGGCGTGTAGCTGTAGATGGAGCCGTCCGGTCGCACCAGCTTGACGAAGTTCCCCAAACTCATGCCCTCAGTTCCGGCACGTCGATCCAGCGACGTTCCTGCCAGGATTTCAGGCCAAGCTCGGCCAGTTGCACGCCGCGCGCGCCCTCAAGAAAATCGTGGGGAAAAGGCGCGTCTTCCGCGACATGCTTCAAGAACATCTCCCACTGCACCTTGAACCCATTGTCGAACACCTGATTGTCGGGCACGTTCTGCCAATGGTCGCGAAACTGAAATGGATTTTCAACGTCAGGGTTCCATAC
>JBOGLY010000030.1:0-11819 GCA_050746425.1 Acidobacteriaceae bacterium | reverse complement strand
TGGGAAAATCTCCTTGATTTTTGCGGAATCCCAGGTCTCAAAATCGAGACCTGGGGAACCCTGATTCTCATTCCCACTCAAGCCAGAAGAAGGCTTGAATGGGCCACCAAACTATCGCAGGTTGGTTTCAAATTGGTGCAGGATTGCGTTGAATAAATGGGTGCGTGCCGCAGGCCCGGAGATCGAATGGGTTTTGCGCGGGTAGAGAAGCAGCCTATATGGAACATCCGCGGTTACAAATCTGTCGATCATCTGGATTGAATTTTGTATGTGGACGTTGTCATCGCCGGTGCCCTGCGCAATGAGCAGATTTCCGTGCAGATGGGCAGCGCTGTTGATGACGGAATCGTCGCGATAGACACGCTGGTTTTCCGACGGCAATCCAAGATAACGCTCGGTATAGATGGAATCGTACAGTCGCCAATTGGTGACGGGAGCGACGGAAACACCGGCGAGGAAGCGATCCGAGTGCGTCATTGCATACAGCGTGAAGGTGCCGCCCCAGCTCCAGCCCCACCAGCCCATGCGCTTTGCATCGAGCTGCGGATGTTGCCGCAACACCTGGTCGATGATGGTGAGTTGGTCCTGCAACTGCACGGGGCCAAAGTCGCGAAATGCGGCTTGCTGAAATGCGCGGCTGCGATTGCCGGTGCCGCGATTGTCGACGTGGAGCACGGCGAACCCATGCTGCATCAATAGCTGATCGAACAGATACGACTGGCCGCCGAATTCATCGCGGACAGTTTGCGCGTGCGGGCCGCCGTAGGGATTCACAATCAGCGGCACGCTGGCTGCGTCATGCTTGCCGGGCGGCAGGAGCAATTCACCGTACAGGGTGGTCCCATCGGATGCCTTGCCGGTGAACATCAGCGGCGCGATCAGTTTGTAATCATCGAGCGGCCGCGACTTCCAGAACGGCGCGCAGTCGCCACCGACATTGCAGACATTGACCACGGGCGGCCGCATCAGGCTCGACCATGAATCCACATAGTGCCGCGCGTCGGAGGAAAACGTAATGTGATGGACGCCGGGAGACCTGCTGACCAACTTTTTCCCGGAGCCGTCCAGTCCGATTTGCCAGAGCATTTCCTGCCGTGGGTCGGTCTCATTCGATGTGTAGTAGACGATGCCGCGCTCGCGATCGATGGCGGCCACGCTGAGCACTTCCCAATCCCCATGCGTCAGTTGCCGCACAAGAGTTGCGTCAGTCGATGTGGGATTGGCGGCATTGTAGCGGTAGAGATAGAGGTGGGTGTGGCCGTGGCGCCAGCTTCGCCATAGGAATTGGCCGTTCTTCAGGAACCAGACATCGTAGGAATCGTTGAAGAATTTGTTCGCCGATTCTTTCAGCACGCTGCGGACCGCGCCGGTTTCTGTGTTTGCGAAAAACAATTCCAGTTGTCGATGATCGCGGCGCAGCACTTCAATCCAGACATGACGATTGTCGAGCCAGCCGAAGCGCGGGATGTAGTCGTTGTGCGGGCTGAGAGGAAGATGCAGCCACAGAGTATTGCCGCCATTCGCGGGAACGATGCCGACGCGCACGCTGGGATTGGGATCACCAGGTTGCGGATATTGTTGCTGGTAGACGGTGCTGTGTGTGGGGAGAAAATTTGTGATGGGGTAAGTCGGGACGGTGGCTTCGTCCATTTGCAAATATGCGATGTGCTTCGAGTCGGGCGACCAGAAATAATTGCTGCGGACGTCGAGTTCTTCCTCGTACACCCAGTCCACTTCGCCATTGAGCAGATTTGGCTGAGCGGCGTTGGTCAAGGCGACATCGTGGCGGCTGGCAATGGCGAGCACGTGAAGGTTGTGGTCGCGGATGAAGGAAATTGAATAGCCGTCCGGGGAGAATTTGGGATCGTCTCCGCTGCCGGCACCGGTGTCGGCTTCCTCCGTCGCCGTACCATTTTGCAGATCGTAAAGCCACAACGAGCCGGTGTTGTCGAAGATGAGATGTTTGGAGTCAGGCGACCAATGATAGCTGGAGACGTGGTAGCGGGCGCGGTGATCGCGGTCGCGCTCGTCGTTTTTGGCACGGTAAATTGCGGTCAGCCGGGATGCGGGCACCAGCACGGAAGCAGCGCCGGTGGCGGCGTCAATGGAGATGACATCGTCGGGCTGGCCGTGCTCGGAGTCCTGCGATAAGTAGGTGACGATGTTGCTGTCGGGGCGCCAGAGAAAATCGAATGGCGGCCGTCCGGTGGGACCGCCGGTCTGCCATATATCTGCGTTTGTCCATAGTTTGCCGGTGACGTAGGCTGCGCCATTGGCTTGCGGGGTTTTTTGCGCAACGGAAGAGACGGCGGCAAGCAGCAGGCCCGCCAGCAGAAGCGATCTTCGCATGATCGTGAAAACTCCAACATCAATTGTAACGAGGGCGGAATATCTGACGATTGCGAGCGATGAATCCCAGGTCTCAAAATCGAGACCTGGGGCACCCAGATGCCGGTGCCATGATGCAAAGCGAACTCGAAGTGGGACTCCAAGTTGGGATGTGGCGCGTGCGAAAACAAACCCAGGTTAGCTACGCGAACCTGGGGCACCCAGATGCGACGATATGGTGCGCACGTGCTAGACTGCGATTTTGGCGTTCTTATATGCATGAGGAGCTGGAAAAACTCGTACATCTGCAGGATCTGGAGCAGCAAGCGAAGACGCTGGAGTACGAAATCGCGCAGTATCGGGGCCGGGTGGAGGTGCGCGAGGCCGCGGTTTACGATACAGATCGCCTGCTGGAGCAAAACGCCACGGCGCTTGAGAAAGAAGCAATGGCGCGTCGCCGGATGGAGTCCGACACGGAAGATTTTCGGCAGAAGACGGCTCGCTACCGCGCCCAGTTGGACGATGCCAAGAGCGACGGCCAGGTAAAGGCGCTGGAGCATCAACTGAAATTCTGCCAGCGGGAAATCGATCGCATTGAGGAGCTGGAATTCAAGAGCCTGATGGAAACCGAGGCACTGGAGACCCGGAAGCGGTCGTTGCATGAGACCCGCGCCAGTCAGATTCAGGCTTTGGAGTCGGAGAAGGCCACGTCGCAACTTGGCCGCGAACGAGACAAGTTGAAACTGGCGGAACTTTACCGTCAGCGCGATGGGGCGCGCGAGTCGGCGGACGCGAAATTGCTGGCGGACTACGATCGAATGGCCCGGGCTCACAAACTGCCGATTGCGACGGTCGAGCAGCAGCGGTGTTCCGCCTGCCAGATGATGGTGCGGCCGCAGCGGTGGAATGAGATTCGCCAGGGCGAAGTGCATTTTTGCGAATCTTGCGGACGCTTTCTTTATTACAGCCAGGTAGTCGATTTGAGCGATGCGATGCATCTTCCCGCGACCGGGAAAAAGCCGGCGGGACTGGCGCCAGCGGGTTCGACCCAAGATGCTGGACATGCGCAGCCGACCGGTTCCGACCGCGCAACGCGAGAGGATTAGAGCATCTCCTCCTATGCAGCGAGTCGCCGTGGACATGGACGAGGTGATGGCGGACACGCTGGGCGAATTGCTGGCCCGCTACAGCTGTGAGCAAAATACTTCGCTGACAAAACAGGACATTCAGGGGAAATGGCTTTGGCAGGCGCTACCGCCGGAGGGGCAGGACTTGATCGACGCCTACCTGGCAAGCGATGTTTTTTTTGAGGACGTGCCGATCATTCCCGGCAGCCAGGAAGTGCTGTTGCGGATGAGCCGCCGGTACGAAGTTTTCATTGCGACCGCAGCGATGGCGTTTCCAAACTCCTTTGGCGCAAAGTACCGATGGCTGCGCCGGCACTTTGACTTTCTGTCGCCGCAGAATTTCGTTTTCTGCGGAGATAAAAGCATTCTGCACGCGGATTACTTGATCGACGACATGGCGCGCAATCTGGCGTCGTTTCAAGGCGAAGGGATTTTGTTCACTGCGCCGCATAACATCCACACAACCGGATATCGCCGCGTGGACGATTGGCAGGACATAGATGCGATGTTCCTTGGTTAAGGCGCTGCAAAGGGATGTTCGGCCACCCGGTTACGGGTGGACGGAGGATTTTACGCTGTGGATTTTATGCGGGGGCGGCATCCATGCCATCGCCAAACTATGCCTGCAAGCAGAAGCAGCAGAATGGCGATCAGCGCGGGCAGCAGCGAACCGATCACGAGGGCAATGCGGATGTCTCGACTGACGCGGGCGGCCCGTTGCATCGAGCTGGCGGGGATCAGCGCGGATTGGCTCCAATCGAATGTCTTGAGACGAGCAAGAAACCCTTGCTGCACGCTGCCCTCCAGGTTATATACACCGACGGTGCGCGTGAAGTGGCTGGCGACGATCAGATCGCGTGAGAATCCTGCCCAGTGGAGAGGAATACCCAAAGGCCCGGCACTGGGATCGGCTTCCGTGACGCCGATGACGATAGCTTGTGCGTTGAGGCCGAGCCTGTAAATCATCCCGGTGCCAGCCCCCCGCGCCAAGCTGGAGTAGACCATCAACGCCTCCTGATTGCCGCGAACATCGACGATGCCGAGTAGTCGCTCGAGGAGTGTGGAATGGATGCTGCGTTCGGCAACGATGAAGGGGAGCTGATAGGTTTGCACCAGATAGCCTTCACGCTGGAGCTGGCGGATGAGTCGTGTGGATGCCTTGCGAGCACGATAGACGCGGGCGTAGTCGAAGTAGCGCGACAGAACCAGACGCGCGATCCGCCACGGATGCCCCCTCAGGCGAACCAGCTCGGTGAAGCTCGGTTCGATATCCAGACCGACACCAGCCCAATGGAGATGGTTCTGGAAGGTCCAGCGTTCAAAGGCGGCGGTATATGTGACCTCCCGTGTAGCATCGCCAGCGTTGAGATAGGGTCCACCTGCACCGGGCAACTCGATCCAGGCGATCAAGGGAATCCCGGCGGCATTCAACCGGCGCACGATCTGCGCGCGTTGCGGGCTTAGATCGGGAACTGCAACTGCAAGACCCGCGTGCAGGTCCTGAAGGTCGGAGATTACCGAGGGATCGGCAAAAAGAGACTGAAATCGAGGGATGCCATGATCGCAACAGGCAAAGAAGAGATGCGGAGCCACGCCGGGTCCAGACACACGGATGCCCGCACCTTGACCATGATTAGAAGCGGCGAACGGACTGTCGGCCGCAAAACAGCCGGCAGCGAGGACGATGCCGACAGCCGCCGATAAGGCAAAGAATTTGGGAACCAGGTATCTCAGAGGACACCGGCGTTGCAAGGTGGAATTTGAAAACATCGTAGAACCAAGATAAATGGCGAAGACGAATCCGCGCTCCCGAATGAACGCGAACTTTTATTGAACTTGCAGTACTCGCTTGCCGACCTCTGTGGCGCGGGCGTATGTTGATCTTCGTCCACGAACGAACGACGGTGGCCTTCCAGACATTTTTCGATTCTCATTGAAATTTGGGGAAGACTTTCCTCCCTTCCGCACGACATTCCTGGCAAATAAAATAATCAAATCACGCCCAGGAGGCGAACATTCCATGAAAAAGCAATTGGGATTTGCAGCAGCATTGTGTGTTGTTTTCGCGGGATTTTGTTGTGCCGCACCCGGTCCGGCGACGGCACAGGAGCCGGCAAGCGGAGCGACGCCTCCGCCGAATGTTCTGGTCATACAACGGGAGTTTTTGAAGCCGGGGAAGGCCGGCAGCCCACACGAAAACACGGAGCGCGCATTTGTGCAGCTCTCTGCCCAAGCGAATTCGGCGCACTATCTGGCGATGGATTCGCTTTCCGGCAGATCGCGGGCGCTATTCCTTTTCGGCTACAAACTCCTTTGCCGACTGGCAGAAGGACCAGCAGACCCTGAGGAGCACACCCGCCTTGGCGCAGGCGTTTGACAACGCGTTGCAGGCGGACGGCGAGCTGCTGACTTCCTCCTCCGACGCCGGCGTTTTCGTTTATCAGCCGGACAAGAGCGTTGGACCGCCTGTGAATATCGGCGCATTTAAGTATATGGAAATCACCGTACTCAAGATTCGGCCAGGACATGGGCAAGATTGGGATGAACTGGCAAAATTGCACGACAGCATCTTTAGCAAGGCGCCGAATGCGGGCTGGGCCATGTATGAGAAATGGTTTGGCACCGGCAGCGAGGACGAGTACATCGCGCTACACGCAATGCGCTCTTTGGCGGAAATCGATGAGACCCGGGTCGCCAACAAGAAAATCTGGGCTGCGGTGAGCGCAGACCAGAAGAAGAAGGTGGCCGATTTGGAGGCTTCCACATTCGAGTCGATTCAATCGAACCTGTTCGTCTTCGACCCGAAGATGAGCTACGTGTCCGACAAGTGGAGGAGTGCCGATCCCGGCTTCTGGGGACAGCAGTAAATCGAAACACGGATGGCGACGGTCCCAGGTCTCAAAAAGAGACCTGGGGCACCCGGCACCCGGATCGATTGTGAACGACATTTCCCCATTCAAGCCAAAAGACGGCTTGAATGGGGCACCCGGCCAACGACGCGCGCTGTGTATTAGTCCAGTGAACAAACCCAGGTGAGCTTCGCGCACCTGGGGCACCCAGAATTCTCTCCCGGTTCTTCATTCCGGGTTAAGATTGTTCCCGATGACAACCCAGAAAGCGTCGCGCAGGCGAAGGAAAGCTCGCCGACGCATAACGAGCGGCAGCTTGTTCGCGCGATTGGGCCGTGGGGACTGGGGGCGACGGCGGTCAACATTGCTGTTGGCGGCGGAATCTTTGTGGTGCCGGCATTTGTCGCGGCAATTCTTGGGCCGGCGGCGATTCTGGCATATTTCATTTGCGGGCTGGCCGTGGTGCTGGTGCAGACTTGCTATATCGAGATCGGAAGCTTTGTTACGCGGTCTGGGGGCGGCGTCGCATACGTGGAAGAAGCCTTCGGGCCGCTGATGGGCTTTCTTGCGTGGGTACTGTACTCGGTTGGATATGAGGTGATTGCGTGCGCGGCGCTGGGAACGATCCTGGTAGGATCGATTTCATTGTGGCTGCCCGCGTTAGGCCACGGGGCGCCGCGCGTGTTTGCGATGTTGCTGTTGTTCGGCGGGCTGGCGGCGGTGAACATTGTCGGAGTTCGCCAGGGCGTGCAAGTGGCGATCGGCACAACTGTTGCCAAGTTGATTCCGCTGATATTCGTCATCGTTGCCGGATCGCTTTTCATGCATTTTCGCGAGCCGCGGTGGACGGGTTGGCCTTCCGCACCAAAGCTGGGCGAGGCATCGCTGATATTGTTTTTCGCGTTTCAGGGTCTTGAGGAGGCGCTGGCGCCGAGCGCGGAAATCCGCGATCCGGCGCGCACGGTGCCGAGAGCAATGTTTGGCGCGATGGCGACGGTGATTGTGCTCTACCTTGCAGTGCAGACGGTCAGCCAGGGTGTTCTGGGCGGTGAACTGGCGCGGCAGACGACCGCGCCACTGGCGGCCGTCGCCGGAAAAACAGTTGGAGTCGCGGGCACAACATTGGTGCTGATCGGCGTCGCGATATCGGTATTTGGCTCGATCGCTGGCGGAATGCTCTCGACGCCGCGCGCATTTTTCCTGGCGGCCGAGGATGGAACGCTTCCCGCGGCGCTGGCGAGGGTGCATCCGCGGTTTCGGACTCCGCATGTGGCAATTGCGACGGTCGCCGCACTGATGTTTCTGCTGGCGGTCTCGGGCGGATTCAAGCGGCTGGCGGTGCTCTCCAGCGTGTCGATTTTGTGCGTCTACCTGGCCGTCTGCGTGGGCGCGTTGAAGCTGCGCTATACGCGGCAGCGACAACCCGGAGCATTTCGTGCGGCGGGCGGTCCGGCGGTGGGGATCCTTGGCTCGGCGGCGGTGATCTGGCTGCTGGCCCACTCGACGAAGGTTGAGGCGAGCGCGCTGGCGGGGACGCTGGCTGTCTCGATTGCGTATTATTTCGGCCGACGAAAGTTTTTGAAAAGCAGAGAAGTGGGATTCAAGCGTAACGCGTGAGATTTAGGCTTTCGAGAGGTTCAATTGGCTATGCGAGCCATGCGCAGGCGCTCGACGCCGTCGAGGGCTTCCCACAGGGCTTTGGCCGCGGTTTCGGCTGCGTCCAGGGCCTTGTCCGCCGATGCGGGATCGCGTTCCAACTCCTTCGTGATGGCCTGCTTCCAGACTTCCGCGTGATAAACGTCGGCGGTCTGATGGACGTTGAAATAGCGGCAGGTTTTCGCGTCGGCTTTATAGTGGTCGCACAAGCCGTCAGCTTTTTGCTTTGCGATTGTCGGCACGCGCGACTCGTACGCGTACAGCGCCGCCAGTCCGACAGCCGCGTTCTCCTGCTGGATCAGGCGAAAGAAGGTTCCGATCAGCGCCTGCATTTCCGGCTGCACTTTGCGCTGGCGCACGGATGCGTCGCTGGCTCCCATGCCGTTGGCGAAGTCCATCCAGAGCTGGCTATGCGGCTTGCGGTCGGCGGAATCGATGCCTTCTTCATCCACCAGATTGCGCAGCACGGTGCGACGCAGTTCCGTATCTTCCAGGCGCGAGTGCAGCGCGCTCAAATAGGTGGGGAACGCCGATACATGGTGCCAGTATTCGGCGGCATATTCGCGCAGATCGTCCGAAGTCAACTCCCCCGCGGTCCAGGCGCGATAGAAGGGATGGGTCAGCAGGTCGTAAGGCGCGATGCGGTTTTCCAGAGCTTGAAAGAAATCCGTATTTGCTGGCATTGTGTGCCTCCTTGTGGTGGATTGGGAATTGCGCGTTTCTTGAACTGTACGCGAATCGGCGGCACGACTCAAGCGGAAGGTTTCGGCGGCCCTAAGCTGGCCAGCAACTCCGCGGCGGTTTTTCGGCTGACGGGATGGCGCCATGCTGGAGCGATCTCTGCCAATGGCTCCAGCACAAAGCGCCGAGTTTCCATCGCTGGATGTGGCAGCGTCAACGTTGAGGTCTCCATCACGACATTTCCGTGCGCCAAGAGATCCAGATCGAGTGTGCGCGGGCCTTTCGGAACGGATGCACTGCGGTCGCGGCCATGCTGCTGCTCGATGCGCAGCAGTTCCTGCATCAATTTTTGCGGCGGCAAGACGGTTTTAAGCGCGACGACGGCATTCAGAAAATCCGGTTGCGCGACGGGGCCAACCGGCGCGGTTTCGTAGAACGAGGAAATCGCGCTTACTTCGCCCAACTGCCGCAGTGCATCGATCGCGGAGCGCAGCGTTCGCTCGCGTTCGCCGAGGTTCGATCCCAGCGCGATATATGCGATTGCTTCCTGGTCAGGTGGTGAAGCGTCAGTCGTCATTGTGCTCCTGGAAAAAGTTCTTCCCGATATTCTCCGAGTGCGGGCGCAACTTTCGCTACCTGAGACAAGAAGATTCTGGCGACGCGATTCATGTCAAAGTGCTCGACATCCAGAAGACCTGCCGAACCGAGAGACCGGCGGAGGTCGGGATCGCGATAGAGGCGAAGCAGCGCCTCGGCGAGCGCGTCGGCGTTGTCAGGCTCGACGAGAATTCCGTTGCGAACGACTTCCGGGACGGCAGCCGCTCGCGAGGCGACAATCGGCTTGCCCGCAGCCATCGCTTCGAGAAACACAATGCCGAAACCCTCCTGGACGCTCGGCAGGCAGAAGACGTCTGCGCGGTTGTATTCCTCGGCGAGTTTCGCAATTGAGATGTCGCCCAGCCAGTGTACGATTGGCGTGAGATTCGACTCGATGCAAATGCGTTCGAGTTTCTTCCGCTCCGGGCCGTTCCCTACAATGCGAATTTCGAGCTGTGGAATAGCTTGCCGCAACTGGGCCGCGGCACGCAGCAGAACATCGAGGCGCTTGCGCGGAAAGAACCTGCATACCGAAAGAACCGTGAACTTGCTGGGGTCGGACGTGGCTGGATTTGAGCGGAACAGGTTTCGCCAGGCTTCTATGTCGATCAATTCCGGGACGATGACCGCATTTTTGACGCGATAGAGCTCTTCAAGACGTTGCGCGCAGTAGCGGCTAACGGTGACGACCAGATCGGAGCGCTGTGCGTGCCTGGCCTCAAGACGAGCCTGGAGCGCCATCGTGGCCCACGTGGCTCCAGTTTCAAACGGAAGCGCGTCACCGAGGACTCCTTTGATACAAGCGACATGAGGGAGCGAATTCCGTCTTCCGACGATGGAGTAGCCGTCGGCATCGATGCCGATTGTGACCTCACCGCAGAAGCGACGCCATCGGAGCGATTCGTTGAACAAAATACGCGTCGCCGTGTAGACGGGCGCAATAATGCGTGGTGTGACCATTGCCACGTGGATTCCAAGTCGACGCAGACCTTCGACTAGAGTACGGGTGCCGACGTAGCATCCACTTCCGTCGCGGACATTGAGAGGAACGGCGGTTATAACGTGCGCCAGCTTCACGAGCGCACCGTCGGGCTTTGGACGGGTAATCTGACCATTTGATTGCTGTGCTGGCTCCCCGGACTGTTCTTGCTGAACGATTTTACCGTTCCCGGAGATACCACGAAGCGAGGGAGACGACAAGAACCCCGCACCACAGTCAGACCACCGTCCCAGCGCCGCAACCGGAGAACCTACGCATACCTGACGCCGTCCTCCTTCGGTACGCGATTCGGAAGGGAGAAACAGCAAAACCCTTCCTCGGTCCCTGCTTCCGGTTTAACTCGTTACGGGTGCGTCAAATGACACTCTTGAAATATCAAGTTTACCTCTTTGAAGCTCCTATTTCAGATGCGCTTTTCTCGCCAAACGGTTTGTCAGGTCAAAGACGGTGACGTGAACAGGCCTGTCGTGGTGAATTAGAAGTTCGCAACATATTTGAAGGCGACAAGCGAATGGAACAATGAACGGGACAGCAGATCCCTCCACTCCACTACGCTGCGGTCGGGATGACAAATTTTGTCGATTAGGCTGAGAGGACAGCTGGGTGGAGGGGCGAGGAGACGGCGATTTCTTCCTGCTGGGCCGGCAGATGGACAAGCTCCCACGCGGAACGGTCCTGCAGCAGCCTGGCAACCAACGCGGTGTGCATGGCATGGCCGGCGCGCTCCGCAACCACATGGCCCTGGATTCGCTTGCCGACGAGCGCGAGATCGCCGATTAAATCGAGAATTTTGTGGCGCACGAATTCGTTGGGAAAACGCAGCGGACCGTTTTGTACGCCCTTGCTGGTGAGGATGATCGCATTTCTTTGAGATGCTCCGCGGATCAGGCCCATGTTGCGAAGCTTTTCTTCGTCTTCGCGAAAGCCGAAAGTTCTGGCACCGGCCAACTGCGATGCGTACGCGCCGGTGTTCAGATCAAGCTGAAACGATTCCTTGCCGATGGGCGCGGGAAAATCGATGGCATAGGAAACGCTGTAGCCTTCGCCGGGATATACGCCGATGAATTTGCTTGCGTCATGCACTTCAATGGTTTTGCGGATGCGAAGATATTCGCGGCGGCGGCGTTGGGTTTGCAAGCCTACAGAGTGGAAAGCCTCGACGTATGGAAGGGCGCTGCCGTCGAGGATTGGCAATTCCAGATTGTCCAGTTCGACGATTACATTGTCGATGCCGTAACCGATGAGCGCGGAGAGCAAATGTTCCGTTGTCGAAATCAACACGCCCTGGCGCATCAAGCTGGTAGCGTAGCTGACCTTGGCGACATTGCGGCCGGTGGCTGGGATTTCAAAGTTATCGAGATCGATGCGGCGGAATAGAATGCCGGCACCGCCTGGCGCGGGCAACAATCGCAAATGGACAGGGGCACCGCTGTGGAGTCCGATTCCCGTGAACTCGACAGAGCCGGCGATAGTCTGTTCGAATTGCTGGTTACGTGGGATGCGAAGGCTCCAATCCTGTAAACGCTTATCCTATAAGGAGTCGCTTGTGGAGTGATGTGGCAAAATTACCACAGCTTGTGT
>JBOGLY010000029.1:0-11827 GCA_050746425.1 Acidobacteriaceae bacterium | reverse complement strand
TGTTTGGGATGTCCACTTCCGTCAGCATGGTGCGGGTGTCTTCATTCAAAGACCGCGTAAAGCGGACGATTTTCGTGGCGATTCTTTCTCCGGTTGCATGGACCCTCACGATCGCCGGGCCGCCGATGCGCATGTAATCCACGTCGGAACCCGGTACGGGCATGCGAAGCCGCAACACCTCGCTCTGCGCAAGCTGCACAATGGGCATCGCGTTCTTGCTTTCATCCGTGCCCGCCGCGATTAACGCGCCCGTGTCCGCGTAGCGCGCTGTCACCACGCCATCGAATGGCGCGCGCACGTAGGAATATGCCTGCAGTGCTTTGTAATGTTCCAGAGTGGCAACGTCTTCGCTGACTTTCTCCTGCGCCGCCACGTAGGCCGATTTAGCGGCGTCTACCTGCGCTTCCGAGGAAAGGTCCTGCGCCTGCTTATCGTCCAACTCCTGCTGCGCGACCAACCCCGGCAGAGTCGCAGCCGCCGACTTCAGCCGGTGGTATTCCGAGTGCTGCGCAGCATGGATTGCCTCAGCCCGCGCCACATCATGCCGGGTACGCTCAATCTCCGATTTGTCGCGCGCCACCGCTGCCTCAGCGGCATCCACTTCCGCGTTCAATTCTGGAACTTCCAGAATCGCCAGCACTTCTCCCTTGTGTACCCGATCGCCAATATCGACAAAGATTTCTTTTATGTAACCGGAAACCTCGGCATGGACAACGACATCCTGATACGCCTGAAAAATGCCGGGAACAGTAATCGAGGACTCTGCCGGTCGAAGCCGGACCGTAGCCACGGCAGCGGCTGGCGCCTGGTCCGCGAAAGACGTAGCCGCACTCGCTTGTTTGCTTCCCGGCCGTCTGAAAGCAATCCAGACCGCAATCAGCGCGACAACCACGACCACGATCAAGACAGCAACGCGTTTCGAAATATGCATGGAAAACGTTCCTGCTTATGCCAACGGCATAGCTGTGAAAGCATTTTTATCGATAGCGCGATGTCATGGGTGCCCCAGCCTAGCTAGCCAGGGTGGGAGGGTGACAACATCCACATCGCTTGCAATCGTGAAAATGCCAGAGAAGAAAGAATTCCTGCCATGCTGCAAGCGCCGGTTAGCGAAGCCGCAATAGCAGGGTTTCTACAGCACGGGCGTTAGCGAAGGAGGGGGCATGAAAAAGAAGTGGGCCAGATTGCGCCGAATTTGCGCGGGGGCGCGCCCTTCACGATCGTGCTGAACGCGCATGCGAACAGATGCCTTGGAGTTGTCCGAAGAGCAGGAAGTCGCCGCAAATGCGAGGACCAGAAAAAAAACCGCAAACCCGCCGGCTCCCGTTGTGGCGGGTAGGGAGATTGGATTGCGCTTCGTCGGACACACTTTGATCGAGGTCGATTGATGGACTGCTTGAGGTGGGGAGTCGTACTGCGTCAGGCGGCGGTGCATTACCCAACCGAACACCGCCAGCACTACGATGAACAGGCAGACGCTGAAGCCGACGCGGACCGCGCGCCGCCCCGAACCAACCCGGGCAAACGGCTGCCAGCGCCATGTCGAACTGTCGCTCATATACCCCTTCAAAACCATGCCATGTTCAATTGCGGCTTCGATTAACCATCGTCAACTCAGCATCTGAGATGCCAGATTCCATGTCGCACATAAAATTGTATCAGTACGTTTCGCACCACCCGGATCGATGATACGAAGCCGAACCCGCGAAGAACATGGCGGGAATGATTCGTCTCGTCGAGTTCCAGATACCAACAGGACTTGGAGCATCCTAAGAGTTAATCGACGACAAATTGGACGGCCGGGAAACGAAAAGGTAAGTAGGCGGAAGGGTTGAAATTCCAGTACTCGCGCGATTTCCTCAAAAGTTTAGCGATAATAAACATGTCAATCTTCGAATCTTATGTCGACAGTCAGATCTCCGGATAGCAAACTGAACCTCACTCCTGCGGAGCGACTCCGGCGTCGTCGGCTCATTCTGCAGGATGGCCTCGCGCTGCTTAGCCTGACGCTGATCGCGATTTTGATCGGCGTGCTTACTTATTTTTTCTTCCATTCTTTTGCGGAGCATCGCAGCGTGCTGCAAACACGGTGGTTCGACCGCGGAGAGCGCTTGTTGGCGGCGGGTCGACCCGCCGAAGCAGTCGAGGATTTTCGCTCCGCGCTTTCGTTCTCGTCAACCAATGCCAAGTATCAAATGGCGCTGGCGGAAGCGCTCGCTGCTTCCGGACGAACTCAAGAGGCCTTTGCATATTTTTCTGCGCTTCACGACGCCCAGCCCGGAGATGGCTTTCTGAACCTGCAATTGGCGCGTCTTGAGGTGCGCCGCGGCAATCCTCAGCAGGCGGTCCAATATTATCAGGATGCTTTGAACGGTCTATGGCATGGAGAGGGCACCGAACGACGACTGCAAATCCGCCTGGAGTTGGCCAAATATTCGATTTCGCTCCATCGGCCGATTGAAGCGCAGGGTCAGCTTCTCTCCGCGGAGGGCAATTCCCTCGACAATCCCTCGGCCCTTTTTGCAATTGCCAATTTGCTGCGGCAGGCCAACGATCCGACCGACGCGCTGATGGCATTTCAGCGCGTGGAGCGCCACGGCAGCGCTCACCCTCCACTGGTGCTGAAATCTTTGATGGCTGAATCTCAGATTGCCGCTTCAATGGGCCAATATAAGCGGGCCGCGCAGGCGCTCGACCGTTACATGGCCAGGTCCCGCCAGCACCCACGAGCGACAACTCCAGAACAACGGCAATCGGCCCAGCAACAATTGGACCGCTTGCAGCGCATGTTGCAATTGATCCCTTTTTACGCGTTGCCGCCCCGGCAGCGTGTGGAGCGATTGCTGCTCGGTGCGCGCATTGCTCACACGCGTTACCTGAAATGTTTGAAGACGCTGCAAGCCAAAAAAGATCCAAACGCAAATCAGCCTGATCTGCTGGCCCTCGGCACTCAGTGGACACAACTTGGTTCGCCGAATGCCCACACGCTCGCCGGCAATGCTCCTCTACAACTCAACGTGACCGCCTGGACCGGTCAGGCGGAGATAGTTATGGCAAAGTATTGCGGACCGCCGGCGGGCGATGACGCATTGCTCCTCCAACTGGCCCAGACCCCGGACAAGACGGAATGAGCGAATTCACTGCAACCTCGACGAAGCCCACCTCCGCGCGACTGCCGCTCGCGGCAACGCCTGGTCCGATCGGCGGCCTTTCGCTCTCTGATTCCGAAATCGAGCACATCGCGCCCACCCGCGGCGATCGCCTGTTTCTCGTCCTCTCCATCTTCATCGGCGTTCTGTCTGGATTGCTGGTGGTTTGTTTCCGCATGGCCATCGAATGGCTGCGCGTCCTGCTGCTGGGCTCTGTCCCTCACCCCGGCCAATATCGCTTGCTGCTGATTCCCATGCTGATGGGCCTGGTGCTTGGCGCTATGGTGAAGTACATTTTCCCCCAGGCAAGAGGCAGCGGAATCAACCAGACCAAGGCCGCCCTCTACATCTATAACGGCTACATCTCCGCCCGAACAGTGATCGGGAAATTCATCACCGCGGCGCTGGCGATTGGCGCCGGATTCTCGCTCGGGCCGGAAGATCCATCGTTGCAGATTGGCGCCGGCGTCGCGTCCCTGATTGGCCGCCGCCTGCATTTAAGCCGGGAGCGGCTGCGGCTGTTCGCCCCTGTCGGCGCAGCCGCCGGCCTGGCCGCCGCCTTCAACGCGCCCATATCGGCGATCCTGTTCGTCATTGAAGAAGTCATCGGCACCTGGAGTGCGGCCGTGCTCGGCTCCATCGTCCTGGCCGCTCTTTCCAGCGTCGTTGTGGCCCGCCATTTCTGGGGCGGCGAGCCTATGTTCCACATCCCAGCGGTTACGCTGCGCGATAACCGCGAGCTTCTCGCCTATGCCGTTCTCGGCGTGGTCGGCGGGTTCGCCGCTGTTTTCTTTTCGCGTTTGCTGCTTGCGCTGCGCGCCTGGCTGCGGTCGCTGCCCAAGTGGTCGCAAATACTGCATTCGGCGGGCGCGGGCCTGCTGGTAGGTTGCATTGGCTTCTTCGGGTTTCCCCAGGTGATGGGCGCCGGATACGAAACCATCGACCACGCCATGCATGGCCAGTATTTATGGCATGTGCTGCTCGCGCTGGCAGTGCTCAAGATCATTGCGACCAGCCTCTCTTTCTCCAGCGGCACTCCCGGCGGCATGTTCGCCCCCACTCTGTTTATCGGAGCCATGCTGGGCGCTTCGGTCGGCAGTTTTGAATTGCACTTTTTCCCCCACCTTACCGGCTCCGTCGGGGCCTACGCTCTGGTCGGCATGGGAGTTCTGTTCGCGGGCTTCCTGCGCGTTCCGCTGACCAGCGTCTTCATGGTGTTTGAATTGAGCGGAAATTACTCCATCGTGCTGCCCGTAATTCTGGCAAACACAATTGCGTACCTGATTGCGCGCAGTCTCCAGCCAGTCCCGATCTTCGAGACGCTCACGCTGCAGGACGGCCTGATTCTTCCCTCCATGGAAGAGGCCCGGGAAGAGACGGCGCTTCGCATTGAGGACGCACTGCGTCCATTCGGAGGTCAGGTCTTCGCCGGGTCCGACTCTGCCGCAACCATTGCGGCGAAGCTGCAGGAGGAAAAAGAAGATCTCGCGCTGATCCGATGCGCTCTCAACCGCTGGTATGTATTGCCTGCCGCCGACTTGGCTAAAATTCAGCAGGCCTCAACCAGTGTCGATCAGCCGATCGAAGAACTGCTGCCGGAAGATCGCACGCCGTTCTTGTATCCCGACCTCCCGCTGAACGACACCCTGGCCCACTTCAATCGCTGGCCCTTTCTGCCCATCGTGAATCGCGCGGTTTCAGGTCTGCTCGAAGGCGTTGTGTCGCAGGCCGGCGTGCTCAAGTGCTATCAAGACCACGCACATGGACATGGATAAAAATTCTTCAAGACGGTGCGCAACGCGCCAACGAGTATTCCAGTCTCCCCAGTTACGCGGAAAGGCCGCACCAGCGCTGGCGCGGCCTCCTTCGGTTTTTGGCGGGTGACTCGGATTATTTCTGGACGTCCGCGACTACCTTGTAGAGGACGGTGTGCTCGATGGTGTCCATCTTGTGTTCCTGCGCCATTCCTTCTGCCATAGGAACGTCGGGATGGATTTTCTTCCAGCGGTTCGGGAAATCCGGCCCGAAGAAGGTAAACAGCGATTGCCAGTTCGGGTAGATGTCAACCGTATAGGCGATGTCCGCATCTTTGGCGCCGCGAGGCATGAAACGCGCGACGACGACCCAACCGGCCATCGCGCCACTTTTGACTCCGTCCTCGAAGATGGGCTGCCACATCTTTTTCTCGTTGCGGACCCAGGCGCCCATGTCCGGGACACGCATACTGTTGACAACGACGTAATCGCCCTTTTTGGTTTCGCCGACCCCCACCACCGCATGGTCGATGCTCGTAGTGACGAGTGTCGCGCCAGCCTCGAGTTCTTCCATGAACTGGTCCGCGGTCTTATCAACGCCGGCTTTCTGGAGATCGGCAGTCAGCTCGGCTTCACTTTGCGGCTCGGGGGGCAGGCCGGGATAGAAATCGACGAACGAATAATCGCATGTTGCTTTGCTTCCCTCGGGAACAACCGCCCGCAGGGCGATCGCGCCGGAAAGCTTCCCCGATTTCACCTCATAGCGCAGCAACCTGAGGTCATCCTTCATCGCGGTGTGGAAAGCCGCATCTTTGCCGGGATTCACTTTCACACAGTAGTTCCTGTTAAATCCAGACGGTGACGGTTGTTGCGCAAAAAGCGGAACGGAGAGCGCAGCTACGATGGCAGCGCTCCAGATAAAGCCACGAATAGGCATATTTGGATCCTCTCTGGGTGTGCTTTCGAAAGAAACTGAGGCGGGGAACCGATAACTGAGAATGGACCTTGCCGCACGGAAGGCTCTGCCCCGGCCAAGAGAAGATCAGGGCAGCCGTGTGCTTACGGCAACATCACGGCATCCCAAGTGTAGCGCAACGCAGCCCGCCCGTAAATCGCTTTAGTTGCGGTCACCGATGCCGGCGTGGCCCAGCCAAGCTGCTCTTTCTTGGGAAGTCATTGTGCGTTGAATGCGGAACTACCGAGGAAACTTTACATTGAGCGCGTAGATTTCCTCCGTGCTGATGTCGCGCGCGGCAAGTGTGGAGTCGCTCGGCCCCAGACCCGTCCACCAGCCGAACATGCCGAAGGCAAGGCGGGTGTTGACATTGGACAAATCGACGATGCGTTGCGGTTTGCGATTGCCGAGGCAAACCCGGTAGGCGGTCAGGGTCCTGCCCCCAGCGTTGAAGTAAACGCATTTCCCGTCATGGGACCAGTTAGGATAGGCGGCTTCCGTATCGACCAGGATGGTCCATTTTCTCGTGGTGAAATCGTAGAGCATAAGCTTCTGGTAGTCGTCAGTGATGGCTAGCAGGTAGCGTCCGTCCGGCGACCAGCGCGGCGAAAACAGCCCCGCCGAGCCTGGCACGTCCGTAACCTGGTAGGTCTTCAGGTTCAGGATATGGATTGGATTTCCGGTATAGTTCCTGACGCCAGTAGAAAGTTCGCCAAAGGCCATTGACAGCCCGTCGGGCGACCAGGAACCATCCATATGATTGAGGGGGCCAAAGGTGAGCTGCCGCAGATCTCCGCCCTCAGACGAGATGACATAGACTTGCACGCCGGCGCCGGGAGTTCGGGCAGAAAATGCGATCTCTGTGCCGTCCGGCGACCAGCGCGGGATACCGACTTCCATGGGCGGAAAGGTCAACTCGTGGCGGCTGCTGCCGTCGGCATTGCTCTCCCACAAGGTGCCTTCGGGGTAGGACACATAGGCCATTTTCTTCCCGTCCGCGGTAAAGGTCAGGCCCTCCGCCGAAAGTCCGGAAAGGTAGGGCAGAAAGGACTGGGTCTTCGGCTCGTAGCGGATGATCTCATCCTGGCGTACGGCGCCGATGAAAAAAATCTTCGTTCCATCCTTGCTAGGCAACGGAGACTGCGAATTCATCTGTCCCAAAGTCAACTGCACCGGTGCGCGGCTGACCTTTCGCCACCATTCGCCACGGACGCGCCGCGCCCACAGGTTCGTCACCCTGTTTTGCGTGGCCTGAAAGATGAAGTATTTTCCATCGCCGATCCAGTTTCCGCAGCAAATATTGGTAGCGTTCTTCCAGTGGGCGAATAACTGCCGTAGGTGGCTTCCGTCTGTATGCGCCTCCCACAAAAAGCTCCTGCGGGCCGCCGGATCGAAGACGCTGAACCGGAAGATACGGTCATCCGGTGATATGCGCAGCCAGTAAGGATGCCCGGAGGGGATGCTTAGAATCTTGCGTGACTGGCTTCCGTCGGCATTCGCTTTGAAGATGGCGCGCCCGGCGCTGTAATAAATGGCGTTCCCATCCGGTGCAAGCGTCGCATCATTGGCCAGCATATTTCCAATGCGGCGAGGCTCGCCGCCCGGCACCGGCAATGCCCAGAGCCCCTCGTCCTGGCCCCATGTCCCGTACCTGCCGGGCGGCACGGGCGGCCCCTTAAACAGCAGATCCAACCGAGTGGGCGACATGTCGGCGAGACCATAAAGAGGAATGGGAATCTCGACCGGGAGGACGTCGCCTCCGTCTCTGGAAACCTGCATCAACCTGCGGTTACGGTATCCCTCGACAAAATAGATTCTCGACCCGTCAGTGAGCAGCGGCCAGGGAGGAGTGACCAATCCGAAGAGTTTCACCCCGGCATCCTGTGTCAATTGCGTGATGCCCGTGACCTTCAGCGGCGGAAGCGCGGGACGGAGAAAGTAGGCAACGATGAGAACCAGTGCGGCCACCACCGGCCACCACCACTTTGATCTTTTGCGGGGTTTAGCAATGCCCGACGCAGATGTCGGCATTGCGGAAATCAGCGCGCCGCTCGCATCGGACGAAGCGTTCGCGGACTCGGACGGCGGCGGCGGTCCCACCGCCGGAGGCAGCGCCAGCGTCCTGTCTGGGTTTTCTACGACAGCGACCGGAGCGATGAATCGATAGCCGCGGCGGGGCAACGTCTCAATAAAACGCGGCTGCTCGGAGGAGTCGCCCAACGCTTCTCGAATCTTGTTGATGGCGGTATTCAGGTTATGGTCAACATCTACAAAAGTGTCCGGCCATAGCCGTTTCTGCAGTTCTTCCCGGCTGACCACCTCGCCCGGATGCTCCAGCAAAATCGCCAGGACCGCGAATGGCTGGCCGGTGAGCTTGCGTTTTCGTCCAGCTCTCCATAGTTCCCCGGCACGGAAATCGACCTCGAAGACGCCGAATCGTACGCGCTGCGCGGGATAGACCAGGTCATCCACGGGATCGTTGCCTCAGACGCCGCCTCCAGACAAGGTTTGGCATCACACGAAATTCTATTCCTTACGGAAACTTTGTATCGAGGGCGTAGATTTCCTGTGTTCCGATATCGCGCGCGGCAAGGATGGAGTTGTTCGGGCCGAGGCCTGTCCACCAGCCGAAACGGCCAAAGGCAAGCCTGCCGGCGACTGACGACAGATCCACGATGTGTTCCAGCTTGCGATCGACCAGGCAAACCCGGTAAATAGGCAGAGTTTTGAAGTCCCCGCCGTTGAAGTAGACGCATTTCCCGTCATGGGACCAGTTGGGATAGGCGGCCCCGACGTTGGCCAGGACTTCCCATTTGTGAGCGGCGAAATCGTAGAGCATAAGCTTCTGGAAGTCGTCGGTGATCGCCACCAGATAACGGCCGTCCGGGGACCAGCGCGGCGAGAACAGCCCCACTGAGCCCGGCACGTCCGTCACCTGATGTGTCTCCAGGTTAAGGATATGGAGTGGATTTCTTGCTGAGATTGTGGAGTTAGCAAAGGTCTCGGCAAAGGCGATCAAATTTCCGTCGGGCGACCAGGAACCATCGCTATTACCGACGGGGCCAGAAGTGACTTGCCGCAGATCCCCGCCTTCGGCCGAAACGACAAAGATTTGCCAGGTACCGCCCGGTTCGCGGCCTGAGAACGCGATCTTTGTGCCATCCGGTGACCAGCGCGGGAGCCCGACCTCCATGGGCGGAAAGCTCAGCTCGTGCCGGCCGCTGCCGTCGGTGTTGCTCTCCCACAAGACGCCCTCGGAATAGGAAACGTAGGCCATTTTCTTTCCATCCGCCGTAAAGGTCAGGCCCTCCGCCGAAAGTCCCGAAAGATAAGGCAGGAAGGAATGGGTGCTCGGTTCATAGCGGATGATCTCATCCTTGCGCGTGGAACCGATAAAGAAAACCTTTGTGCCGTTTTTGTTGGGCAACGGAGACTGCGAATTCATTTCTCCCATGGTCAACTGCACCGGTGCGTGGTTGACCTTTCGCCACCAGTCCCCTCTTTCACGCGTGGCCCACAGGTGAGTCAATCCATATCGAGTCGCCTGGAAGATGAAATACTTTCCATCGCTGGTCCAGTTTCCGCAGCATTCGTTGGCGGGGTTCTCCCATCCGAGAAGCAATTGCCGCAGGTGGCTTCCGTCCGCGTGCGCCTCCCATAAAGAGCTCGCGCGGAGCGTCCAATTGTATACGCTGAAGCGAAGGAACGATCCGTCGGGAGAAATCCGTAGCCAGAAGGGCAAACCGGCAGCGATGCTCAAAATCTTGCGGGGCTGGCTCCCGTCGTCATTCGCCTTGAAAATGTCATGGCCAACGCTGTAGAAAATAGCGTTTCCATCCGGGGTAAACGTTGCATCGTTGACCAGCATATTCCCAATGCGGCGTGGCTGGCCGCCCGGAACCGGCAACGCCCAGAGCCCCTCGTTTTGGCCCCGTGTCACGACCGTGACCACCGCCTTGGGGGGCCCCTTAAACAGCAGCTCCAACCGAGTGGGCGAGATGTCCAGGAGGCCGTAGAAAGGAATGGAAATTTCAGCTGGGATCACCTCGCCGCCCTCCGTCGAAACCTGCATCAGTCTGTGGTTGGTGGGTTCCTCCACAAAATAGATTCTCGAGCCGTCGGTGAGCAACGGCGAGGGAGGAGGGCCCAGCCCAAAGAGCTTTACCGCATCATCGTGCGTCAACTGCGTGACGCCCGTGACCTGCGGCAGCGGAAATATGGGACGGAGGATGTAGGCAACGATGAGAATGACGGCGGCCGCCACTGGCCACCACCACCATTTTGATCTTTTGCGAACGTTCGACACGTCGGACGCACTTATCGGCGCCGCGGAAATGGCCGCAACGCTCACCTCGGGCGGCTGTGGCTGCGGCCCTACGATCGGAAGCGCTGCGGGCCGGGCGCTTTCCACGGGAGCGACCGGAGTGACGGGAGCGATGAAGCGATAGCCGCGGCGGGGCAAACGTCTCGATAAAACGCGGCTGCTCGGAGGAATCGTTCAGCGCCTCTCGAATCTTGTTGATTGCGGTATTCAGGTTGTGGTCGACGTCGACAAAAGTGTCCGGCCATAATCGCTTCTGCAGTTCCTCGCGGCTGACCACATCGCCGGGATGCTCCAGCAGAATGGCCAGAACCGCGAAGGGCTGGCCGCTAAGCTTGCGCTTTCGCCCGGCTCTCCATAGTTCCCCGGCACGGAAATCGACCTCGAAGACGCCAAACTGTACGCGCTGGGCGGTATGGGCCAGGTCATCCATGGGATCGTTGCCTCAGACGCCGCCCTCAGACAGGGTTTGGCATCACACGAAATTCTATTCCTTTCACAAAATTCGTTCTCTAACGTCAGCGGGCACAGCGACTTGGCGATTGACTTTTTTTTGACCCATCTTCAATTTTCAAACGACCTTCCATGCATTGCGAATGATGTGGCCCAAGCCTAGTGTCGCCTCAACGTGGCGGTTGGGAAGAGCAAAAACCGGCACACACAAACTCAAAAGGAGATAAGGTCATGACACGGATTTCAGCAGTAGCGTTCTTCACAATCGCAAGCATTCTCGGCGCTGGCAGCGCGTTTGCCCAAATGCAACCCAAGGAAGTCCGGGCCACAGTGCCCTTCGACTTCACGGTCGGAAACAAAGTGCTTCCGGCAGGCACCTATTCCATAGCTCGGGCCACCGACGGCACCATCCAGATTCAGGACCGCAAGGCGCATGTTGTGGCGCTGACGCTGGCCTCCCAGAGCAGCAGCCCGTCGGCGGGATGCGCGCTGAATTTCGACAGACGCAACGGCCAGAATTTTCTGCGCGGGGTGCTGTGCCAGTCCGCTTTGATAAGCATCAATGTCCCTGCTTCCAAACTGGAGAAGAGGGCCCAGGTGGAAGAGGCGAAGCTGCACCAAAACGGCGGCCAGGTCATGCTTGCGGCCAAGTAAGATTCGTTTCGCGGGGAAAGGCCCGGAGTTCTCGCCTCCGGGCCTTTCTACATTCGAGCCTTCTTCTGGCTTGAGTGGGGCGAAGGGACTTACGCGTAGAACCCGCGCTGGCGGATCACGCCCGCTACGCGGTCCATCGCCAGCATATATGCGGCGATGCGGTTTTTCACTCCATGGGTCTGTCGGTAGTGGACCACTTGCTCAAAGCTGTTGACCAGGATTTCATCCAGCCGCTCATTCACCACGTTCTCTTTCCAGAAATATCCCTGCCGGTCCTGCACCCACTCAAAATACGAAGCGGTAACTCCCCCCGCATTGGCGAGAATGTCGGGAATAATAAATACGTCCTTGTCGCCAAGAATGTCATCGGCCACCGCGGTCGTAGGTCCGTTCGCGCCTTCGCACACGATTCTCGCCTGTATTTTCGCGGCATTGCGGCTGTTGATCACGTTCTCTGTCGCCGCAGGAATTAGAATGTCGCACGCGGTCGTCAGCAACTCGGCGGACTCCGCCGACTCCGCTCCCCGAAACCCCGTAACCG